>JBGSKT010000201.1:0-4084 GCA_041741075.1 Lysobacterales bacterium | reverse complement strand
CGGCGCCACCGACGCTGCCGGTGTTCGCCCCGGCACCGGCGCGCGGCGACGCCCAGGGCACCTCGATCCATCCCGGCAGCAACGAGACCATCACCCTCACCACGCCGACCCTGAGTCCGGGGCGCTGGTACCTCACCCCGGTCAATGCCGGCGGCACCCCGGTGAGCTTCACCCTCAGCGCCAGCCTGGTCAGCAGCGGCGCGATCGCGCAACCCGCGGCCAACGCCTGGTTCAATCCGGATCGCGACGGACACGGCATCTTCCTCGCCAAGACCGACAGCGCCTGGGTGCTGTCTTGGTACACCTTCGAGGCCGACGGCAAGCCGACCTGGTATCTGGCCTCGGCACCGGCGCCGGCACCCGACGCCGGCAGTTGGAGCGCGCCACTCGGGCGCTTCACCTGGAACGGCGTGGCCAGCGGTACCGGCTCGTTCGGCAATGCGGTCGGCAAGGTCATGCTCAGCTTCGATGGCAGCGGCTTCAGCTATTCCTGGCTGCTGTTCGGCGAATACGGCAGCGAACCGTTCCGCGCCATCGGCCCGACCGCCTGCGCCCAGGATGGCGCGGTCCTGCGCAGCATCAGCGGCGGCTGGTTCGACCCGAACAACCCGGGCTGGGGCCTGTTCGCGCAGAGCTTCATCAATGGCATCGACGCCAATGCCCTGTACCTGTTCGACCAAGTCGGCGAACCACGCTGGCTGTTCGGCAGCGGCAGCTTTCCCGGCCCGGCCGAGATCCCGGTGTTCCAGATCAGCGGCTTCTGCCCGACCTGCGCCTTCATCCCGACCCAGGCCACCCAGGTCGGCACCCTGACCCGCAGCTACGACAGCGACCGGAGCGGCCGCCACACCATCCAGGCCAGTTTCGTCACGGGCGTACCGGGCGGCTGGAACCTCGACAAACCGGTCGCCAAACTCACCGGCGACATGGACTGCGGCGGGAATTGAGGGTTGGCCGGTTCAGTGGACCGAGGACTGACGACGGAAAACCGTCGTCCCGGCGAACGCCGGGACCCAGTGGTTGAGGCTGCCGCCAGCGTTGGGACTGGGCCCCGGCGTTCGCCCATGCGCGCTAACGTAAGCCGGCATAGCCGGAACCAGCGCAGGGGTTCCATGGGCTTCTTGGCTCGTCAGCGAGGGTGGGGGCAGAAGCGCTCTTCTCTCGCAAAGAACGCCATGAACGCCAAGGAAAACCACGGCCGGTCGCTTGGACAGCCGGTGCTCTTGTAGGAGCGACGGTACGTCGCGACATGGCGAGCGAAGCGCCAGTCGCGACGCAGGCGTCGCTCCTACAACGGCGGTGCCGGCTCGGCGTAGGAGCGACGCACGCGTCGCTACCCGGCTATCGAAGCGCCAGTCGCGACGCAAGCGTCGCTCCTACAACCGTCGCTTCGGATGCCTACCAGAAGAACTGCAAGCGTGTCTCTACGATGCCGGGGTCGTCCGCCACCCGCGCGGCGGCGGCGGCGCTGAACTTCCTGCTGTTCACGGCCACGTAGTTGAACATCAGCTTGAAGTTCGAGCGCAGATACCAGTTCGCGCCGAAGGTGAGGTTGTGCTCGCGGCCGCCCTGGACGGCGCCATCGTCGAGGTCGATCGCGTCGTAGCGAAGGCCGAGCTGCCACATGCCGCGGGCGGGGTTGTCCGGAAGTCCGGTGGTCGGCACGCCGCCCTTGTAACCCCAGGTCTCGCCACTCAGGTTCCACAGGCCGCTCAGGTACCAACTGCTGGCGTTGAAGTCGGCGGCAGCGCGGCGAGCGGTGCGCTGGGCCATGTATTCGCCCTGCACTTTGAGCGGGCCATCGACCCACATGCCCTCCAGTCCGTAGGTGCGGTTCTGCCTGGCACCGGCCAGGGTGCCGGTATCGACCAGCCGCACGGTAGCCAGGTCGGCGTCGGGCCGGGCGCGCCAGCGCTGCTGGTCGGCACGGGTGTCGTAGTCGAGGGCCGACACGCCGAAATGCAGGACCCGGCCGCTGGCCTGCACCGGCGCGTAGTAGAAGCGGCCGCCGAAGCCATCGCCGTGGCCCAGATTGCGGGTCAGCTCACGGCTGAAGGCGCTGGCCAGAAACCCCCAATTGCCGTGGTCGCCGCCGTAGCCGACCGCGGTGCGCCGCGCGATGCCGAAGGTGTTGGTGGTCATCGCCTTGGCAATGAAGTCGTTGTTCCTGGTGCTGGATAGTTCTTCCAGACTGTTCGGCTGTTTGTATTGGCCGGCGATGAAAAAGTTCGCGCCCTGCTTCCACTTCAGGTTCACGTCCAGCCACTTGTCGATCTTGGCGTCGTAGCCCGCCACCCAATCGAACTCGACGCCCTTGCCCTTGAGCACGATTTCGGCCCGGCGCATCTCGAATTCGCTGTTGGCGCCATTGTTGCCGGCGCTGCCGTTCAGATCGGCGACATCGTTGTCGAACCAGTTGGCGTCGGACTGCACCAGGCCTTCCAGGCTGACTTCACTACCGTGGATGACGTCGATCGCAATCTCGGCCGCGGCTTGACCGGACAGGGCGGCGGCGATGGCAACAAACAACAGTCGGGGGAAGGAACGTTGCATTGGCGTGTCTCTTTGGCGTCAGGGAGACGCGCAGGGTATTGCGCCATTGTTACCACCAGATTGCAGTGCGGCAGGAAAAAACTGAATGCCGTGCAGTTCAGCAGACAGAAGACAGAAGACAGAAGACAGAAGACAGAAGAACGAAAGCGCCGTCGCCCCGGCGCAGGCGGGGGCCCAGTGGTGAACGGTACGGCAGGGTTGGGAACTTCGTCCCGGCGTTCGCCGGGACGACGGAATTCAGGTCATCTGATGCCGCCCGGAACACTGCCGTCCATGCCGCACGAATCAACTCATTGTCACGCCGGATCGAGGGCGCTGTAACACTTCTGCAATGTTTCCAACATGGTTCTGCAATCTTTCCTGGCTACAAAGGCGGGCATAGCCCCCGATCATCCGTCCAAGGAGTTGCCCACGTGACCATTCTGAAACCTGTCGGCCTGAGCCTGCTTGCCTGCATCCTCGCCATCGGCGCCCAACCTGCTGCCGCCACCAACGTCACCGGTGCCGGCTCGTCGTTCGTGTTTCCGCTGATGTCGAAGTGGTCGGCCGATTACCACACCGCGACCGGCAACAAGATCAACTACCAGTCGATCGGCTCCAGTGGCGGTATCGCCCAGATCAAGGCCGGCACGGTTGACTTCGGCGCCTCCGACAAACCGCTGGCCGCAGACGAACTCAAGGCCTCCGGCCTGATCCAGTTTCCGGTGGTGATCGGCGGCGTGGTGCCGGTGGTCAATGTCGCCGGCGTAGCACCCGGCCAGCTCAAGCTGACTGGCGCGCTGCTCGCCGATATCTTCTTCGGCAAAGTGAGCCAGTGGAACGATGCCGCCATCGCCGATCTGAATCCGGGGCTGACTCTGCCCGACGCCAGGATTACCGTGGTGCATCGTTCGGATGGTTCCGGCACCACCTTCAACTTCGTCAACTACCTGTCCAAGCTCAGCCCGATGTGGCAGCAGCAGGTCGGCGAAGGCACCTCGGTGCAATGGCCGGTCGGCCTCGGTGGCAAGGGCAACGAGGGGGTTGCCGCCTACGTCAAGCAGGTCAAGAACGCGATCGGCTACGTCGAGCTGTCTTACGCCCTGCAAAATAAAATGGCCTACACCCAGGTGCAGAACGCGGCCGGCCAGTACGTTCTGCCGAGTGCCACCTCGTTCGCCGCCGCCGCGGCCAGCGCCGATTGGACCGGTGCCGAGGATTTCAACCTGGTCATCACCAATGCCCCGGGCGCGGCGTCCTGGCCGATCAGCGCGACCGTGTTCGTGCTCATGCAGGCAAAGGCCAAGGATGCCGAACGCGCCAAGGTCGCCCGCGATTTCTTTGCGTGGGGCTACGCCAACGGACGTGAGCAGGCCGCCGCGCTCGATTATGTGCCGCTGCCGGATGCGCTGGTCTCCCAGATCGGCGCGTACTGGGCAGCGCACGGGCATTGAGGCCGGCCCGGCCTCGTCGGCCGTCTATGTCCCCTTGTCGTTGGCCGAGTTGTTCTCGCGCGGCAAGGCCAAACTCAACCTCATCAATATTCAACTCA
>JBGSKT010000200.1:0-5393 GCA_041741075.1 Lysobacterales bacterium | reverse complement strand
GGCCGCACCCGCACCGCGCCGGCCGCAGGCAGCACGCCGACGCGCTTCCGCACCGCGATCGGCTCCTGCCAGCATTACGCGCAGGGCTACTTCAGCGCCTATCGTCATCTACTCAAGGACAATCTCGACCTGATGCTGTTTCTGGGCGATTACATCTATGAGAGCAACTGGGGCGACCAGCTGGTTCGCGCTCACGTCGGCGGCGAGGCGGTGACGCTCGCCAATTACCGGGTGCGCCACGCCCAGTACAAGACCGATCAGGACCTGCAGACGATGCACGCCAGCGTACCCTGGGTCTACGTCTGGGACGACCACGAGGTCGACAACGACTACGCCGACGCGGTTTCCGAGCACCTCGACCCGGCCTTTCTGGCGCGGCGTGCGGCCGCCTACCAGGCCTTTTTCGAACACCAGCCGATGCCCTGGGACATGCGCCCGACCGGCCCCGACATGCGCATCTACGACCGTATCGATATTGGCCAACTGGCGCGCATCTATCTGCTCGATGATCGCCAGTACCGCAGCCCCGAGCCCTGCCCCGGCGATTACAAGGGCGGTGGTTCGGGCGATGTCGATCCGGCCCAGTGCCCAACCGTCAACGACCCGGCGCAGAGCATGCTGGGCGCGGAACAGGAAGCCTGGTTCGACCAGGCAGTGGCGGGATCAACGGCGCGCTGGAACCTGGTCGCGCAGCAGACCCTTTTTTCGCGTTTCGATTCGGTGCCGGGGCCGGGCCGCAAGGTATTCACCGACGGCTGGGATGCCTACCCGGCCGCGCGCCGCCGCCTGCTGCAGAGCCTGCAAACCCATCAGGCCAACAATCCGCTGATCCTCGGCGGCGACATCCACGCCACCGTGGTTGCCGATGTCCACGCCGAGGCCGAAGACATGCAGTCGCCGATCGTCGCCGCCGAATTCTGCGGCACTTCGATCAGCTCCCAGGGCTGGAGCCCGAGCATGCGTTTCGAATCCCGCCTACCGGAAAATCCGCACGTGTTGTACGGCGATACCAACAAGCGCGGCTATCTGCGCTTCGACATCGACAGCCAACGCTGCCAGGTCGATGTGCAGGTGCTCGACGACGAAAAGAAGATCGACAGCGGCATTCGCACCGCGGCCCGCTTCGAGGTCGCTGCCGGCCGAGCGGGTATCGTGCGGCGCTGAGAGGCTGGGGACGACGTTCGGAGGACAGACGACGGAAGATGTAATTCCGTCGCCCCGGCGAACGCCGGGGCCCAGTGACTAGCGATGCCGCAAGCGTCGGGACTGGGCCCCGGCGTTCGCCGGGGCGACGGTTTTCTGTCTTCCGTCTTCTGCCCTCTGTCCTCTGGATATGCCAAAGGTCATGCCCGGCCTGGCGCGGGTCATGGGGTATCCTTGGCAGTCCCGCTTCCGAGTTGCCGAGGTCCATGCCATGAAATCCCGTCCCGCCCTTGCCCTCGCCGGTGCGCTTGCGCTGGCTGTTGCTGCCTGTTCGAACCAGGAGCCACCGATGCCATCCGCACCGCCGGTCGCCACCAATCCGTTCTTTGCGGCCAGCACCCTGCCGTTCCAGTATCCGCCCTTCGATTTGATCAAGGACGAGCATTACGCGCCCGCGTTCGAGAAAGGCATGGCCGAACACGCCGCCGAGATCGAGGCGATCGCCAATGCCAGCGAGCCGGCCAGCTTCGACAACACGATCGTGGCGATGGAAAAGAGTGGCCAGCTGCTGGACCGCACACAGACCATGTTCTTTTCGATGACCGGGGCCAACACCAACGACACCCTGGAAAAGCTCCAGTCGGAATTCGCGCCCAAGCTCAGCGCGCACATCGACGCGATCTACCTGAACAGCAAGTTGTTCGCCCGCGTGCAGTCGCTGTACGAGCAGCGCGACCAGCTCGGTCTGGATGCCGAATCGCTGCACCTGCTCGAACGCTATAACCTCGACTTCGTCCGCGCCGGTGCCAAGCTCGGCGATGCCGACAAGGAAAAGCTCAAGGCGATGAACGCCGAGCTGGCCTCGCTTGCCACCACCTTCAGCCAGAACGTGCTGAAAGAGACCAACGCCGCGGCGATCGTGGTCGATAGCCGGGAGCAATTGTCCGGCCTGCCCGATGGCGCCATCGACGCCGCCGCCGAAGCCGCGAAGAAGGCCGACAAGGAAGGCAAATACCTGATCGCGATGATGAACACTTCCGGCCAGCCGGCGCTGTCCTCGCTCAACGATCGCGCCCTGCGCGAGCGGCTGATGACTGCCTCGCTCAATCGCAATAGCCACGGTGGCGAGTTCGACAATCGTGCCGTGGTCGCCCGGGTCGCCCGGCTTCGCGCCGAACGTGCACAACTGCTCGGCTATCCGAACCACGCCGCCTACGGCCTGGAAGACCAGACCGCCGGCACCACCACCGCAGTCAACAAGATGCTCGCCGATCTGGCCCCGGCCGCGGTCGCCAACGCGCGCAAGGAAGCGGCCGACATGCAGAAGCTGATCGACACCGACCAGGGCGGTTTCAAGCTGGCCTCCTGGGATTGGGCCTACTACGCCGAGAAGGTGCGCAAGCAGCGTTTCGATTTCGATGAATCGCAATTGCGGCCCTATCTGGAGATCGACAACGTGCTGCAAAAGGGCGTGTTCTTCGCCGCCAATCAGCTCTATGGCCTGAGCTTCAAGGAGCGCCACGACCTGCCGGTGTACCTGCCCGACGTGCGCGTGTTCGACGTGTTCGACGCCGACGGCACGCAGCTCGCAATCTTCATCGCCGACTTCTACGCGCGCCCGTCCAAGCGCGGCGGCGCCTGGATGAATGCCTACGTCTCGCAGTCGGAGCTGCTCGGCACGCACCCGGTGGTGGCCAATCATCTGAACATTCCGAAGCCGCCGGAAGGCGAGCCGACCCTGCTCACCTTCGACGAAGCCAACACCATGTTCCACGAGTTCGGCCACGCCCTGCATGGCATGTTCTCCAAGGTCCGTTATCCGCGCCTGGCCGGCACCTCGGTGCCGCGCGATTTCGTCGAATACCCGTCCCAGGTCAATGAAATGTGGGCGACCTGGCCCGAGGTGCTGGCCAATTACGCCAAGCACTACCAGACCGGCGAAGCGATGCCGCAGGCGCTGCTCGACAAGGTGCTGGCCACGCAAAAGTTCAACCAGGGCTTCGCCACCACCGAGTACCTGGCCGCCTCGCTGCTCGACCAGTCCTGGCACCAGATCAGCCCGGAACAGGCGCCCGATGGCGAGCACGTGCTTGACTTCGAAGCCAACGCGCTGAAGACCGCCGGCGTCGACTTTGTGCCGGTGCCGCCACGCTATCGCAGCGCCTATTTTTCGCACATCATGGGTGGCTACTCGGCCGGCTACTACGCCTATATCTGGAGCGAAGTGCTGGACGCCGACAGCGTCGAGTGGTTCAAGGAAAACGGCGGGCTGAAGCGCGAAAACGGCGACCATTTCCGCCAGACCCTGCTCTCGCGCGGCGGCAGTGACGAGGCGATGAACCTGTTCCGCGCCTTCCGCGGCCGCGACCCGGACGTAAAGCCGCTGCTGGTGCGACGCGGGCTGGGTGGCAGCGGCAACTAAACCCTGAAGCGAAATAGCGGCGCCCCGGCCCTTCGCCTGGCTCAAGACAGGCCGGGCTTCGCCCGCGCCGGGACGACGCCGGGTCGAGCGGACGGAAGTAGGGCGGATAAGCGCAGCGCATCCGCCGTCACACCAGGAGCGAAGCGAACGGCAAGGCGCGGTTCCCCGTGTTCGCGCTCGGCGCTGTTGTGCTTCGCGCTGTTGCGCTCGGCGTTGTTGCGCTTCGCTGCGCTCAGCACAACCCATTCCGTTCCCTGTTCCCCGCTCCCCATACTTCTGCGGCCGCAGCCGGGGCCAGATGGGTGGCGAATTGTCGTATGCTCGGGCGTCTGATAGGGACGATGCGCGCATGCTCAAATCCATTCCCCTGGCGCTGGCGATTCTGGCCGCGACCGGAACAGCGGCGGCGGAGTCGGCGGCGATTCCCGAGCGCTATACGCCTTCGCCCTACGTCAAGCTCAAACACCCGGCCTGGAGCCGGAACGCGGTGCTGTACCAGTTGAACACCCGCCAGTTCAGCGCCGAAGGTACCTTCGCCGCGGCGCAGAAGCAGTTGCCACGATTGCGCGAACTTGGCATCGATATCGTCTGGCTGATGCCGATCCACCCGATCGGCAAGAAGCACCGCAAGGGCGGGCTCGGCAGTCCGTATTCGGTGCAGGACTATTACGGCGTCAACCCGGAATTCGGCGAACTCGCCGACCTCAAGGCCTTCGTCGCCGAGGCGCACCGGCTCGGCCTGCATGTGATCCTCGACTGGGTCGCCAATCACACCGCCTGGGACAACCCGCTGGTCAAGGCGCACCCGGATTGGTACGAACGCGACTGGCAGGGCAACTTCCATCCGACCCCGTGGTGGGACTGGTCCGACATCATCGATCTCGACTTCGACCAGCCCGGCCTGCGCCAATACATGACCACGGCGATGCGCTACTGGGTGCGCGAGGCCGGTGTCGATGGCTTTCGCTGCGATGTTGCGGGTTATGTGCCGATCGACTTTTGGGAAAACCTGCGCAGCGAGCTGGAGGCGATCAAGCCGGTGTTTCTGCTCGCCGAGTTCGAACAGCGCGACCTGCACGCGCGCGCCTTCGACGCCAGCTATGCCTGGAGCTGGAACAAGACTCTGCACGCGATCAGTCGCGGCGAGGCCGACGCCACCGCGCTATTTGGCTACTACTCGGAAAACGAGAGCGCCTGGCCGCGCGACGCCTATCGCATGACCTACACCAGCAATCACGACCAGAACGCATGGGAAGGCACCCAGTTCGAGCGCTTCGGCCCGGCCCTGAATGCGGCCATCGTATTGTCGGTGCTCGGCGAAGGACTGCCATTGATCTACAACGGCCAGGAAGCCGGCAACGAAAAGCGCCTGGCATTTTTCGAAAAGGATCCGATCGTCTGGCGCGCGCATCCGCTGGCCGATCTGTTCAAGCACTTGTTTGCCCTCAAGCACCGGCTGAGCGTGCTCGGCAACGGCAGCAGCGGCGCACGCATGCGGCCGGTGGTCAATTCCGCGCCCAAGGCAGTGTTCTCGTTTGTGCGTGCCGATGAGCACTCCGGACTGCTGGTCGCGCTCAATCTGTCACCCGAACGGCAGCAGGTGCAACTGCTGGATGGACCGTTTGCCGGCGACTATCGCGATGCTTTCAACGCCAGCGAGCTGAAGCTGGCGGCCGGCGCCAGCCTTGACATCGAAGCCTGGGGCTATCGGGTGCTGGTGCGCGCCAGTTCCGACCCGCCCGAATCAACCGGGACGCGCTGAGCCGCGCTGGTGACGCCGGAACGCGGCGTCGATCAGGGCGGCTACGGCCAGCGCCAGCGCGGTGGC
>JBGSKT010000199.1:0-9196 GCA_041741075.1 Lysobacterales bacterium | reverse complement strand
AGGACCGGCAGCACCAGCACCGGGTGGCCGTCGCCCCTGGGGCTGGAGCGCAGAAACGGCCAGGCCAGCAGACAGGCCGCCCATTCCGCCAGGGCGCGCCCTTCCAGCGCCATTAGCAGAGCCGAAGGCGACTTGTGCCGGGCGGACGCGCTGCGATCATCTGACATCAGGCTTGCATCCAAGTTGTCCAGTCCGGCAGCGTAGCCCAAGCGGCCAGGATCGCCCAGCCCGGGGCATGCATGTCGAGCGTGGTTGCGTCGCGCGGATTTTTCGGATGCCATCCGGGATGCGTCGTGCGAACATCCAGGTCATGCCGCCCAGCCCAATGCCACTGTCGGTAACGCAGCTTGCGACGCAGCTCGGCGCGCACGTCGACCAGCGCCAGGTCGCGTTTCTGTTGATCTGCGAAGCCCAGCATGTCGCCCACTGCGCGCCGGTCGCCTTCGCTCTGGCCGCGGCCGATGCCAGCCTCAGACCCTGGTTCCTGGTCACCGATCCGGCGCTGGTTGCCGTCATCGCGCGGGTGGCGGACTGCTATCCGGGCGCAGCTTCGGTCCCGGTGACCGTGCTGCCAGCGCCCGGCTGGATGCAACTGCTGGCCGCGGCCAGCCACCGCCGACGCAGCTACAAGGCGATTGCCCTGTTCCAGTATCGACGCCTGCTGCAGCGCTTCGACGCGATCGTGGTAGCCGAGCGAACCTCGACCATCCTGCGCCGCTTCGGCGTCGACCATCCGCGCCTGATCCATATTCCGCACGGTGCCGGCGACCGCAAGCAGGGCTTCGACCCGCGCATCCGCCATTTCGATCTGACCATCGTCGGCGGTCACAAGGACGCCACCCGCATGCTCGACCTGGGTCTGATCCGGGCCGGGCACTACGCGGTATCGGGCTACATCAAACGTGATTTTGTAAAGCGCCTGGCCCAGGCGCGCAGGCCACTGTTCGACAACCACCGGCCGACCGTGCTGTACAACCCGCACTTTGATCGGCGGCTGTCGTCATGGTTCGCCCACGGACGTGAGTTGATCAGGCAATTCGCCGACCAGGACCGCTTCAACCTGGTGGTCGCCCCGCATGTGCGGCTGTTTGCCGATGCTTCGGTGCGCGCGCGGCGGCGCTGGCAGGCGCTGGCCATCGCCGGCAAAATCTTGATCGACCTGGGCTCGGAGCGCAGCATCGATGCCAGCTATACCACCGGCGCCGACATCTATCTGGGCGATGTCAGCAGCCAGGTCTATGAGTTTCTGATGCAGCCGCGTCCCTGTGTGTTTCTGAACCGCTTTGCGGTGGACTGGGCCAATGATCCAAATTACGCCCATTGGCGCCTGGGCGAAGTAGTCGAACGGCCAGACCAGACGCTCGCCGCGCTGACGCGCACCAGCGCTGTGGCAGCAGTTTCGGCCGTTGCAGGAGGCCGCGGTACTGGCCGCGCTCGGTCCGGACGATGGCCATGCGCCGCAGCGGGCGGCGGCGGCGATTATCGAATTTCTGGCCCGCGGACAGGTTTCAGCCAGATGATCAAGGGTCCGGGAGGGGGTGGTAGAGGCTGTGGCGGTGGGGTTTCCCAAAATCTGCGTGGCGCGTAGAATCGGACCAGTAAACAGTTGGAATGATTATTGCTTTCGCCGCCACCCCGGCGGCCACGAGGATTCCTTTGGTCAAGGCCACACTCGCCATCGGGCTGCACCAAAGCCTGAAGCTGACCCCGCAGCTACAGCTGGCGATCCGCTTGCTGGCGATGTCGACGCTTGAACTCGAGGCCGAGATCAACCAGATGATCGAAGCCAACCCGCTGCTCGAACGTCCAGAAGATGCGCCGGCCGATGACGATCTTGCCGCCGATGCCGGGCCCGATGAGCCGGCCGATGCAGCCACGATCGAGGTCGATGCGGAAGGCTCCGAGGCCGAAGCAGAAGCCGCGGACTTGATCGACGATTCGCTGGATCTCACTGGCTTCGACGAGGCCGCCGACTGGGCCGAGCCGCGCGCCGGCAGCGCGGACAGCAACGAGGATTCGCCCTGGGAGGAACGCACTGCGCTGCGCTTCGATCTGCGTGAGGACCTGCGCCAGCAAATGCGTCTGCTGCCGCTGTCGGACCGCGACCAGGCGATCGCCTGCGTGCTGATCGACGCGATCGACGACAACGGCTATCTGGGCGAGACCGTGGCGACCGTGCAGCGGGCCCTGTTGCCGGAGTGGTCGGTCAGCGCGGAAGAGATCGAGGTGGTGCTGGCCCTGCTCCAGCATTGCCATCCAACCGGGATTGGCGCCCGTTCGCTGAGCGAATGCCTGTGCCTGCAATTGCGGGAACACGCCGGGGATCCAGCCGAAGCGCTGGCCCGGATCCTGGTCGAACGCCATCTCGAAGACCTGGCACGGCTGCAAGGGGCGAAACTCGCGGCACGGCTGCTGGTCAGCGAAACCGAGCTTCTCGCCGCCATGGCGTTGATCCGCCGGCTCAATCCGCGACCGGGCGAGCGTACCGGCAGCAACGACGACGACTACATCGTGCCCGACCTGATCAGCCGCAAGACCAACGGCCGCTGGCGTCTGCAGCTCGCCGCCCATGCCCGTTCCAATGTATCGATTTCCCGTCAGTACGAGCAGATGGCAGCCCAGGTCAAGGGGGAAGCCGGACAGTACCTGCGCGGGCGCCTGCAGGAAGCGCGCTGGCTGCTGAAAAGCCTGGCCCAGCGCGGCGACACCTTGCTCCGGGTCGGCGAGGCAATCCTGCGCGAACAGGGCGCCTTCCTCGATTACGGACCGGTCGCGCTGCGGCCGCTGACGCTGCGGCAGCTGGCCGCCGAACTGGGGCTGCACGAATCGACCGTATCGCGCGCCACTACGCGCAAATACATTGCGACGCCACGCGGCGTATTCGAACTCAAGTTCTTCTTCTCCAGCGGGGTCGCCACCAGCGAGGGCGGCGAAGCCTCGGCGGTGGCGATCAAGTCGATGATCCGCAAGTTGATCGACGTCGAGGACGGCAAGCGCCCGCTCAGCGATCAGGCACTGGCCACGCAGTTGAACCGGGACGGCATCGCCATCGCCCGCAGGACGGTGGCAAAATACCGGGAAGCGATGAACATCCCCGCTTCCAGTGATCGTTGTCGCATGGAATGATAGGGGCGACTTGGCAGCCTTGATCATCCGGATTTCCACCCCAGTTCAGTTTTACCGGCAGGGCGGACCTGAATCCGTTCCTGCCCGGTCCCCGGGTGCCTGGCGCACCCTTACCGCGATGGAGGCAAAGCATGCAAATCGAACTCACCGGTCATGGCGTCGACATTACCCCCGCGCTGCGCGAATACGTCAATGACAAGGTTGGCCGCATCGTTCGCCACTTCGAACAATTGATCTCGGTCCACGTCATCATGCATGTAGACAAGCTCGAACACCGGGTCGAGGCCACCGTGAACGCGGCACACAAACAGTTTCATGCCGAGGAACAGGCGCACGACATGTACGCGGCAATCGATCTGATGGCCGACAAACTCGATGCCCAGGTGCGCAAACACAAGGAAAAGGTCACCGATCATCGCCGCGCCGAGGCGCTGGAGCAGAAGACCGGGACCTGAGGGGCCAGGGGCTAGTAGGGGCTAGGGGCTAGTGCATAGGTTGTGCTGAGCGCAGCGGTGGTCAACGGCGGAGCCGGTCAGCGCAACAAAAGACCGGGGCTAGGAGCAAGCAAGCGTAAGGCTGGGCTGAGCGCAGCGGTTTTTGACGGCAGAGCCGGTCGCCCCGGCATGCTCTCAGGCTACCCATTGTCGCTGGGGTTCGCTACGCTCACCGCCAGCCTGCATGCTCCCTCACCCATCGATTCCCCCAGCCCAGTCCCTAGCCAGAATCCCCCCGCGATGCAGCTCGACCAGCTCCTGACCACCGACGATATTCTGCTCGACCAGCGACTGGGCGATGCCGACGCCGTGCTCGGCCGACTGGCCGGGCACTATGCGCGGCGCCTGGACAATTTCGACGCCGATCACCTGCACCGGTTGTTGCGCGCGCGTGAACAAACCGGCTCGACCGCGCTCGGCGAGGGCGTGGCGATCCCACACGCTCGCATCGAATCCACCTTTCCACCGCGCGCCGTGTTTCTGCGCAGTGTGGCACCGGTGCCGTTCGAAGCCCCCGATGGACATCCGGTGGATATGTTCTTTTCGCTGCTGGTGCCCGGGCATGCCACCGGCCAGCACCTCGAATGGCTGTCGGAAATTGCCGGGTTGTTTGCCGACGACTCCGCCCGCGCGGCCCTGCGTGCGGCGCAGACGCCGAAGCAGATTCAAGGTGTGCTGGCCGAGCATCTGGGCGGGAGCAGCCAGCCATGAACCGCCGAATCAGCGCCGGAGAATTGTTCGAACAGTTGGGTGACCGCCTCAAGCTGCGCTGGATCGCCGGCAAGCGCGGCGAATCCCGCACCATCGAACCGGGCGAGAACCTGCAGCGGCGACCGTCGCTGGTCGGCTTTCTCAACATCATTTATCCAAACAAGGTGCAGATCGTCGGCGTCGACGAATTGCAGTACCTGGACGGACTGGATTCGCGGCCACGCTGGGAGACGATTGCCAAGATCATCGCTTACAAGCCGATCGCGATCATCATTTCCCGCGACCAGGCGCTTCCGGCCGACCTGCGCGAGGCCGCAGACGAAAGCGGTACGCCGGTCTGGGTATCGCCCAAGCCGGGCCACGAACTGCTCACCTATACCCAGTATCACCTGTCGCGGGCGCTGGCGCGTTCGACCTCGCTGCATGGCGTGTTCATGGAGGTCTATTCGGTTGGCGTGCTGATTACCGGCGAGGCCGGCGCCGGCAAAAGCGAACTGGCGCTCGAACTGCTCAGCCGCGGCCATCGCCTGATCGCGGACGACGCCCCGGAATTCACCCTGATCGCCCCTGACGTGCTCGACGGCACCTGCCCGGAGATGCTGCAGGACCTGCTCGAAGTGCGCGGGCTCGGCATCCTCAACGTGCGCAACATGTTTGGCGACACCGCGATCAAGCGCAACAAGTATCTGCGTCTGATCGTGTTTCTCGGCAAGCTCGAAGATATCCACGCCAATGAAGGCATGGCCCGCCTGCAGGGGGTGACCACCACGCGGCCGGTGCTCGATGTGGAAGTGCCGCAGATCACCATTCCGGTCGGCCCCGGGCGCAACCTCGCGGTGCTGGTCGAAGCGGCCACGCGCAGTTTCATCCTGCGTGGCAAAGGCGTCGATCCAGCGCAGACCTTCATCGACCGACAGGCCCACCAGATGCGGCGGCAGACGCCATGGTAAAAGACGCCGGCACCGCCAGTGCGGTCAATGGCAGCGACGCCGCCAGCCAGTTGCTGGTGCTGTCGGGATTGTCCGGCTCGGGCAAGACGGTCGCCCTGCGCACGCTGGAAGACCTTGATTACTACTGCGTCGACAATCTGCCGGCTGCGCTGATTCCGGATCTGGTCGCCGCCGTGCAAAGCCGGCAACCGGGCCGCTATCCGCGGATCGCGGTCGGCATCGACGTCAGAAACCGCAGCGAAGACCTGGTCTCATTGCCGGAAATCCTGGCTGGCGTGGCCGGCCGATCGATCTCCTACCAGCTGGTATTCCTGGATACCCGCGACGAGGTGCTGTTCAAGCGCTACTCGGAAACCCGCCGCCGCCACCCGTTGTCGCACGACGGCGTCGGTCTCAGCGAGGCGATCGCGCTGGAGCGTCGCCTGCTGCGCCCACTCAGCGCGATCGCCGACCAGGTGATCGATTCATCCGACCTGAACGTGCACCAGTTGCGGCGGCTGATCGCCACCGCATTCGGCAAGCAGTCGGCCGGACTGACCCTGCTGTTTGTGTCGTTCGCCTACAAACGCGGCGTGCCGGCCGATGCCGATTATGTATTCGATGCGCGCTGTCTGCCAAACCCGCATTGGGATCCGGCGCTCCGGCCGCTGTCCGGGCGCGACCCGCCGGTCCGCGATTTCTTCACGGCACAGGCCGAAACGGCGGAGTTCTGTGTGCAGATCGAGGGCATGCTCGACCGCTGGCTGCCGGTGTTCGAAGCCGAACAGCGCAGCTACCTGACCGTGGCGATCGGCTGCACCGGTGGACGGCACCGCTCGGTGTTCCTAGTCGAGCGCCTGGCCGAGCGCTTCCGCGACCTGCGCGAGAACATCATGAGCCACCATCGGGAACTGGAATGAGCGTCGGAATATTGTTGCTGACCCACAGCGGCGTCGGGCCGGCCCTGCTCGGCGCCGCCCGCGGCGTGCTCGGGCCGCTGCCACTGAAGACCGCCGCGATCGAGGCTGGCTTCGGCGAGGAAATCGACCATGTCCTGGTTCGCACCCGCGCCGCCATCCGCCAGATCGATCAGGGCGCCGGGGTGCTGCTGCTGACCGACCTGTTCGGCGCCAGCCCGAGCAATGTCGCGGCGCAGATGTCCGACCTCGCCTGCCCGACCCGCCGCGTCTCCGGGGTCAACCTGCCGATGCTGCTCAGGATCATGAATTACGCCGAACAATCGCTCGACGAAATGGTCGAAACCGCCACCACCGGCGCCCGTACCGGGGTAGTGATCGATCATGGTTGAACAGGAGATCACAGTAAGCAACAAGCTCGGGCTGCACGCCCGCGCCTCGGCCAAGCTGGTCCAGCTCACCTCGCGTTTTTCGTCGGATGTTTTCCTGCAATGCCGCGGTCGCGAGATCAACGCCAAGAGCATCATGGGGCTGATGTTGCTGGCGGCCGGCAAGGGTACCGTGCTGGTGGTTCGGGTCGATGGCGATGACCAAAGCGACGCGCTCGCCGCGGTGATCGATCTGTTTCAACGCAAGTTCGATGAGGGCGAATGAAAAACGCGCCGATTCGCACCGAATGGGAAGGCACCGGCGCTGCACGCGGTATGGCGCTCGGGCGTGCCCGCGTGGTGTATTCGGCCAATCCGGAGATCGAGACCGCGGCCCTGCACAGCAGCGCGATTCCGAACGAGGTCAAGCGCTTCGAGACCGCACTGTTGGTCACCCGCAAGGAATTGCAGACCCTGAGCGAGCGCCTGTCCGGCGCACTCGCGCGCGACCTGATCGAAATCATCGAGGCGCACGCGCTGATCCTCGACGACCCCGACCTGACCGATGGTGTAATCGCGCTGATCCGCAACCAGAACCTGTACGCCACCGCCGCACTGGAGCGTCAACGCGACCTGCTGGTGGCGGCATTCGACACCATCGAAGACCCCTACCTGCGCGCCCGCCGCGATGATATCGACCATGTCGTCCAGCGTGTATTTGCCGCCCTGCAACGCGGTGGCGCCGAGCCCGCACGCAGCGCCAGCGCCGAGGGCGAGATTCTGGTCTGCGAAACGGTGGCCCCCGCCGATCTGGCGCAACTGCACTATCAGGGACTGGTCGGTGTGGTCGCCACCGCCAGCAGTCCGTATTCGCACACCGCAATCCTGGCGCGCAGCTTCCGGCTGCCGATGGTGTGTGGGGTAAAGGGTGCGCTCAGCCTGGTCCATGACGGCGACCCGTTGCTGATCGATGCCGACCATGGCCGCGTGATCCACCATCCGGATGCGATCGACCTGTCCCGTCTGCGCACCCAGCAGAAGGAAGTGGACCGCGCGGAGAAGCGCCGTGCCCGCCAGAAAGGCGGTGTCGCCAAGACCCGCGATGGTTGCATCATCCACCTGCACGCGAATGCCGACGACGCCGAAACCATCGCCATCGCGCGCCGCGTCGGCGCCGACAGCATTGGCCTGTTCCGCACCGAGTTCCTGTTCATGCGCCGGCGCGAACTACCCGACGAAGAAGAACAATTCCGCAGCTACCGTGATGCCGTGATCGCCATGGGCGGGCAGCCGGTGACCCTGCGCACGCTCGACCTTGGCGCCGACAAGGCGATCGGCAGCCCGCTCGCGATCGGCATCGAGGAGAATCCGGCACTTGGTCTGCGCGGTATTCGCTTCTCGTTGTCGCGGCGCACGCTGTTCGCCACCCAACTACGGGCGATGCTGCGCGCGTCCGGCTTCGGCCCGGTACGAATCCTGTTGCCGATGGTGTCTTCGGTCGATGAGGTGCGCGTTACGCGCGGCCTGTTCGAAGAGTGTCTGGCCGACCTGCGCCTGGCCAGGACCGCGGTCGCCGAGCAGGTACCGCTCGGAGTGATGATCGAGGTACCGGCGGCGGTACTGATCGCCGGCGAACTGGCCCGCTTCGCCGATTTCTTCGCGGTCGGCAGCAATGACCTGGCCCAGTACGTGCTCGCCGCCGATCGCAACAACGCCGCGGTGGTCAGCCAGTACGACCCGCTGCACCCGGCCTTCGTGCGCATGCTGTACCTGGTCTTCGATGCCGCCAAGCAGGCCAAGTGCCCGGTCAGTGTATGCGGTGAGATCGCCGGCGACCCGGCCTATACCGCCCTGCTGATTGCGCTCGGTCTGACCGACTTCAGCATGCATCCGAACAGCATTCCCTACGTGCGCGACACCATCGCCACACTCAACCGCAAGTCGTTGCGCGCCAAGGCGCCGCGCTTCCTGCACGCGGCCGACCGGGAAACGCTACGCGGTCTGCTCGCAGTCTGAGGACACCCCGACCGATGCCGGTATTTGCCCGCCAACCAGGCGACCAGATCCTCCGCGTCGCCATGCGCTATGGCATGCACCTCGCGGAACTGGCGCAGGCATTGCCGATGGTCATCCAGGCCTGCCGTGAACAGGCCACCCGCGGCGTGCTGATCGATTGCCGAACTGGCGAGCAGTTGCCCACGGTCGAGGCGCGTCTGTTGCTGGCCCGGCATGTGGCCATGGACTGGCCGCGCCAGGTGGCGATGGCGGTGCTGTTGCAGCCCGAGCTGCATGCCCCCGACCACAGCTTTGCCCATGCCCTGGAAAAATACGGGGTGCGCGCCGAGATTTTTCACGACGCCGACGAGGCGATCGCTTGGCTGCAAAATGCGGCACCCGGGTCCAACCCCACACCCTGATTCAGTTATCCGAAATTTTCGGATAACTGCCGCCGACGGCGGCTACTTGCTACAACCTGGCCGCGATCGCCACCGTGGGCTTCAACGCAGACTGATCGAGGTGCCGGATTTCAGTTCGCGCAGCACGAAGCTGCTGTGGACTTCCTTGACCCCGGGAATGACGCAAATCCGGTCGCGTAGCAGTTGCGCGAATTCCTCCATGTCGCGCGCGACCACTTCGACCTGGTAGTCGTA
>JBGSKT010000198.1:0-1678 GCA_041741075.1 Lysobacterales bacterium | reverse complement strand
AACGACTACCAGTCGGGCGCGCTGTGGCGCTATGCGCAGAACGTCGGCCCAGCGAGCGGCGGCGCGGTAACGCACCCGGGCGCGCGGATGGAAAAGCATGTCTTTGCGGATATCTAGCCTCGGCCTAGCCGCGCTTGCGCTGGCGGGCTGTTCGGGCGAGGCACCGGTCCAGCCGCAGGCGGAGGAAGGCGCGAAGCCGATCGATTGCGCGCTCGGCGAGGGAAGCGAATTCGGGCCTTACTGTCGGCTCGAAACGGCGATGGTCGATGGGGTCGCCACATGGATCGTCCGCCATCCCGATGGTGGGTTTCGCCGCTTTATCATGCGCGAGGACGGTGGAGGATTGGCGCCTATGGACGGTGCCGACCAAGCAACCAACAAACTGCTCCACAACGACAATCGGATAGAAGTTGTTGTTGGAAGTGATCGCTATCGACTACCGATCACATATGATGACGCAGGCGATCCGCAAGACTGACCAGGTGCTTACCGTCGCCCAGATGCAGGCGGCGGAGCAGGCGCTGGTCGATGCCGGAACGAGTATCGACGAAATGATGCAGTGCGCGGGGCGCGGCGCGGGCGAGATCGTCTGGCGGATAGCGGCGGGGCGCAAGGTCACCGTGCTGTGCGGGCCGGGCAACAATGGCGGAGACGGCTATGTCATCGCCCGCACCCTGCGCAGCCGCGGGCTGGTGATGAACGTGGTCGCCCCGATCGCCCCCAAAACCGATGCCGCGATAGCCGCGCGCCTTGCATGGGGCACAGAACCGGTGCGCGATGCGCGCCAGTCAGTGCGGGGCGATGTGCTGGTCGATTGCCTGTTCGGCACCGGCCTTGGCCGTCCGCTGGACGATGATCTTTCGGGCCTGTTGCGCAGGCTGGCATCATCGCACGCCCACGCGGTGGCGGTGGATCTGCCCAGCGGAGTGGATAGCGACAACGGCGATTGCCTCAACCCCGGCCTGCCGCGTTACGATCTGACGCTGGCGCTGGGGGCGTGGAAATTCGCCCATTGGCTGATGCCCGCGACCTAGGCGATGGGTGAAAACCGGCTGGTGGATATCGGGGTGGACAAACTGGCGGGGGCAGCGCGGCTTTCGTCGCCTCCCACGCTGCCCTTGCCGCCGCGCGCGGCGCACAAATATTCGCGCGGGCTGCTGGCGGTGGTTGCAGGGGCAATGCCGGGGGCGGCAATTCTGGCGGCGCAGGCGGCGCAGCACGGCGGCGCGGGGTATGTAAAGCTGTTCGCCGGGGAACAGGATGACGAACTGGCCGGACCGCCCGATCTGGTGGTCGATCACGGATCGCTGTTCGATCTGGTGCGCGACGATCGGATCGATGCCTTTCTGGTCGGGCCGGGTCTGGGGCGCGGCAAGGAGGCGCAGGCGCGGCTCGACTGGGTGCTGGCCTGCGATCTGCCCACCGTCTGCGATGCCGATGCGCTCTCGCTGCTCGAACCCGCGATGCTCGACGGTCGCAGCCAACCGATCATCGCCACCCCGCATGCGGGCGAACTGGATGCGATGGCCAATGCGTTTGGCACCGTGGGGCTGGACCGGGCTGAACAGGCGCAGGAACTGGCCGAAGGGATCGAAGGCGTGCTGGTGGCCAAGGGGCCGGACACGCTGATCGCCGCCGAAGGATCGCCGCTCACCATCATGCCGCCCGCCACCAGCTG
>JBGSKT010000197.1:0-7343 GCA_041741075.1 Lysobacterales bacterium | reverse complement strand
GATACAGGGCGCGCAGCTGGCCCAAATCCGGGGCGCGGCGTTCGAGCTGCCCGGGCGCCAGCGGTAGCGCCAGATCACGGCGGATCGTGGCCAATTGCTGCGACAGCGGCAGTTGCCCGAGGGCGGCGCGCAGGTTCTCGCCGATCTTGCCCTTGATGGTGTCGGCGTGGGCGATCACCTGGTCCAGCGAACCGTATTCGGCCAGCCATTTGGCCGCGGTCTTCTCGCCGCATTTGTCGACGCCGGGAATGTTGTCTACCTTGTCGCCCATCAACGCCAGATAGTCCACGATCTGGTCCGGGCGCACCCCGAACCGCGCCTGCACCCCGGCCTCGTCCAGCACCTGGCTGGTCATCGTGTTGACCAGCCGCACCCGCGGCCCGACCAGTTGCGCCAGGTCCTTGTCGCCGGTCGAGACGGTGACCTCGATCGCCTGCGCCGCGGCTTGGTCGGCCAGGGTACCGATCACGTCGTCGGCTTCGACGCCAGGCTCGCGCAGCACCGGAATGCCGAGCGCGTCCACGATTGCCAGCATCGGCTCGATCTGGGCACGCAGGTCCTCGGGCATCGGTGGCCGGTTGGCCTTGTAGGCCGGAAATAGTTCATGGCGGAAATTCTTGCCGCTGGCATCGATCACGAAGGCGATGAAGTCGGGCTTCTGCGCCAGATGCTGGCGCAGCATGTTGACCACGCCGAACAGCGCCCCGGTCGGCTCGCCCTGGTCGTTGTTGAGCGGCGGCAGCGCGTGATACGCCCGGAACAAATAGGCGGAACCGTCGATCAGGATCAGGCGTTTGCTGGGCATGGCGACGGCACACTCGGGGACGGCGTACAGAATAGCTGCCGCCGCCCGACACCGCTCACTCGTGCACGAAACGCGGCAACCAGGTAGCGAGGGTCGCCAATTGCTCCAGCGGCGTCGCGCTCTGCAGAATCTGCTGGCGCTCGGCGGCGCTGATCGGCAAACGCTCGGCCAGGCGCCTTGCGACCCAGGCGGCGTCATCGAAGCAGGCCTTATCGGCCTGTTGCAACAAGGCGTCGTCCTGCTCGGCCAGGCGGCTCAGAATGGTGACCAGCAGACCGAACTCGGCTGGTACCGGCTGCGGCTCCGCCTCGGGCAAAACGGTGGCCGCGGCCACCAGTTGGCCGTTGTCGCGCACCCGGACCCGATCGACACGGAAGCGCCGTTCACCGACCACGGTGATGCCGAGCAGTCCATCGGGCAGGGTGCAGAAGTCGCAGATGCGTGCCTCGGTCCCGATCGCAGCCGGCGCTTCGGGCTCTCCGCCCGGTCCGCGTTCGAGCACCAGGCAGACGCCGAAGCACTGGCCACGCCGCAGGCAGTCGCGCACCAGGTCGAGATACCTGGCCTCGAAAATGCGCAGTTCCAGCCGGCCCGCGGGAAACAGCACGGTCGGCAGCGGAAGCAACGGCAGTTCGATCGTGGCAGGGTTCACCGTCGCCTCCTACTTATCGCCATCGTCCGGTGACATCGTCCGGGCCGCCGCCGGGCGGTTCCGGCAGCCGCATTGAATCGGGCCGGGTGCCCGAGCACTGACCGGCCTAGCTCAGCCCGTGCCGCTGGCATCGCCCACGGCCAGGAAGCGCCGGCGTTCCGCCTCGATCTCCTTACGCATACCCATGATCCGGCGCGCGTAACCGCACAGGTTCTTTTCCTCGTCGGACACCGGCACAAAATTCGGCACCGGCACCGGATTGCGCTCGGCATCGACCGCCACGAACACCATCAGGCAATGGGTGGTGCGCTCGACGCGGTCCTCGGTCGGATCGCGCGCGGAAATGGTCACCGCCACGTGCATGCTGGTGGTGCCGGTGTGTACCACCTGGGCGTGGGCCTCGACCAATTGCCCGATCCGGATCGGCCGCTCGAACTGGATGCCACCGACATAGACGGTCAGGCAGTAACAGCCAGACCAGCCGGCGGCGCAGGCGTAACCGGCCTGGTCGATCCACTTCATCACCGCGCCGCCGTGTACCTTGCCGCCGAAATTGACATCGGTCGGCTCGGCCAGAAAACGCAGCGTCAGTTCACGTTGGGTACCGGACATGGGTCAGATCCTGGTTGCCGACCGGCAATCGCCGCCGGCATCGATAGTGGCAGTTAGCCCGGAGGCCGGGAAGGCGCCAGCGGCGTGGCCTGCATGAAGCGTAGCGGCTCCCAGCACCTGAGCTGGTCAAGCGCTGTTCAACAGCGAAGCTGGTCATCCTGGGTTTCAACGAGGTGAGGATTCAACAATGGTACCCGGATGGCGCGCAGCACAAAATCTCTTCATGCGCACGAATATTGTGATCGCCAAGCTGATGAAGAGCATCCTTCGGGCGACCGGATTGAAGACCAGACGGCAAGCCGTGGCGCTGGGGCTCACTGCCTGACCTCGCTCATCAGCGCAATAAGGTTCCTGTCAGGATCCCGGAAGAACGCCATCCACAGCACATGATCCGGCATCTTTGCGATCACATGCGGCTTTGCCTCGAATTCGATACCCCGCTTCGACAGCGTTGTAAATGCTGCCTGGAGGTCCGCGACCTTGTAGTAGATGACCGAGCTGTTCCCAGCCTGCGCCTTGGCCGGGCCGTCCAGCATCAAGCGAACCCCGCTCAGGTCGAAGAAGCCCAGGCCGGGCGGCGCCTGAAACAGGAACCGCATGCCAAGCGTATCCCGATAAAACCGAATCGCCCGCTCGATATCGCTTACCGGGACGGCAATCTGGCCGATCTGACTCAGCCCAAAGGGTTCCGAAGCAGGATCGTTCATATTTTTCTCCCGTTGCGCTTGGGCACCGGCCCCTAGTCACGGTTCGGGTGTTCCGGTGTCTTGGTTGCCCGCCCCAAGTTCCGCGCGAGCCGCGGCCGCCAACGCCTGATACCTGGTCTTGAACGCGTCAAGGTTCTCCTCCTCGAGCTCTTCCAGATCAAGTAGGGCGTTGTGCGCGCCCTGGGTGGCCCGAATGAGTTCGTCGAGCTTGACTTGAATCGCTTCCGTGTCTCGATTCTGCGTGTTTTGTATGAGAAAGACCATCAAGAAGGTGATGATCGTCGTGCCGGTATTGATGACGAGTTGCCAGGTATCGCTAAACCCGAACATCGGCCCGGTAATGACCCAGACGGCAATGACCGCAACGGCCAAGGTGAAGACGCGCGGACGCCCGCAAAAGTGGGCAGCATCTTTGGCAAAGCGTGAATACCAGGCTGCGGTGCGCATGAGCTGCCTTTCTCGGGTGCCTAGCAGCCTGTCGGACTTTCCACGCGGAAAGTCCGACAGGCTGCTAGGGTAAGGGCCTGTCTGGCGGGTCAGCATAACGATACATGGGGCGTCAGGCGGCCCTTTGGTCCTCGATGATCAACCCGTGACCCATGGCGGCCAGCGCCGTCACTACGCCATCCAGGCGTGAAGCGTGGTCCGGGTTGACCAGGCGGCGCACAGCGCCTTCCGAAATGCCCAGGCGCTGGGCGAGCGCAACATTGGAGATGCCTTCGTCCCGCATCGCGGCCCGCAATACGAGCTTGGCGGCGACCAGCGGCGCCACCGGGACGAGGTGCTCTCCCGGCGCCGCCCGCGAAGGCGTGGGCGAGTCGCGCCCTTCGATGGAGTAGCCGGCCAGAGCCGCACCCAGGGCTTCGCTCATTTCGCGGAGGGCTTCTGCCTCCGACTCGCCATCGGCGATGGCTTCGGGCACGTCCGCCGCGACAGCAAGATAGCGTCCGTCGTCATCTTGCTCCACGGTCACTGGGTAGACGTAACGCATGGTCCTGACTCCTGAAGTTCGTCGGGTCGAATGCCGAGTTGGGTACACATCGCGTTCAACAAGCCCTTCCCCAGTTCCTTCTTCCGATCCTTGAGCGTCGCGAACCGGTCGCCAAAGTACAGTCGGCCATGGCTGCCTTACCGTGGAATTCGAATCGGACCGGATTGCCTGTTCGCTGTCCGAGCCGCCTCGCGTTGTCACCTGAGAAAATTCTGAATTGTGGGTGTCCGGGGCTTCCCGCGGTGTACGGTGCGCGATGGGCCAGAGCGATCATGGGGATGACATCTGCGAATCGGTATACTGCCAGCTCACCCAGATCTGCGTGGAGGCGGTGTGATGAGCCATCATGATCGCATTACCCTCGAGCCCGGCAAGCGCGGCGGCAAACCATGCATTCGCGGCATGCGGATCACGGTCTATGACGTGCTCGACTGGATGGCGCAGGGCATGAGCGAGCAGCAGATCGTTGAAGACTACCCCGAATTAGTGGCCGAGGACATTCGCGCGTGCCTCGCCTTTGCTGCCGACCGCGAGCATCGGCTGACGGTCGTTCACAACAATTGATGGGTCGGACGTGAAGCTGTTGCGCGATCAGAATCTGTCGCGCCGGATGCTGACGGATTTGGCGCCCGCGTTCCCCGGGTCGAGTCAAGTTCAGCTACTTGACCTGGACTCTGCCGACGACAAGCTGCTTTGGCGCTATGCCAAGGATCACGGCTTCATGATCGTGACGCTGGACTCGGACTTTCACGAGCTGGCGACGCTTTTCGGCGCGCCACCCAAGATCGTCTGGCTCGAATGCGGCAATCGGCCACGCTGGTATGTCACCGAGCTACTGCTCAAGCAACGCGAACCGATCAATGCTTTCGGGGACGATTCGGGCGCTTCGGTGTTGGAGATTTACTGACGCAAGCGCTTGCCCGCAGCAACAGTCAGAGTTTGCTGGGCGGTTTAGGCGATGGTCTACCCGTTCGGCGCAATGCCCTTCGATTGTTGGCCCTATGGAAAAGCTCGGGCACCCACCAACTCGTCATCGGTCCACTGCGCCGCCGCTTCAGGCAGCACCTACACGACCACATGCAGGTGATTGCTCATCACCGCATACGCCCACACCGAAACCGCAAACACCTCGGCCAGTTGGTGCAATCGATCCTCGATCCATTGCCGCCGGTGCTCGAACGACTGGCCGCTGTAATGGTCTTCACCACATAGAAAGGCGCGCCGCACACAGCGCGAAACGCAGTGGTACGCACCGGGCGATCCGGGAGGAACGAGCTGGCTGCGCGGATAGGTCATGGCCACAGCATGACGCCGCCGATGCAGCGCGTCGTCAGCAAATGGCGCGTTGTCATCTGCGAAAATTCGGAATTGTGTGTGTCCGGGGCTTCTTCGGGGCTTCTGGAATTGTGGGTGTCCGGGGCTTCGCTGAGCTGTGCGAGGTGGTATGCCCGGCGCTGGCCATCACCGGTGTCCGGGGCTTCGCCGGGGTGGATGCGCTGCGCTTGTCTACGCTACCTATTCGAACCAATGCGTTCGGCCGCGATGGCGGCGGTGATGATCTCGATGCCGCGAAAGGTGTTGAGGTCAAGCAGGTGTGCATCGCCCGAGACGATCGCATCGACCTGGGCTGCCAATGCGGCAGCCAGTACTTGGTCATCGGCGGGATCGCGGATGATGGTGGGCGGGATGAGTGCGGGTATGACGATCGTCGCCAGTGCGGCATAACCGTCGAACAGGTCGGCGTCGGTGAGGCCGCGTCAGGCGAGTTGCTTGGCGAACTTCTCACGCGCGAGCACGCCGTGCAGCTCGGCCAGAAGCGCCGCGCTGCTGACCAGTTCGATGCGCCCGGTTTGGGCCGCATCGATCAGGCGCCCCGGCGTGCCGCCCCAGAGCAGTCCGGATAGGGCGGTATTCGTATCAAGAACCAGCCGCACGCCGCTGCTCGGAACGATAGGCCGCGATCTCGGCGCTGATCTCTTCGGGCGTCATCGGCACCAGCGGATCGGCGGCCAGCGTTTGCTGCGCTGCCCGCATGCACTCGATGCGCTCGGCGCGCAGTCGCGCGCGCAAGATGCGTTCGATTTTTTCCGGTGCCAGTAAACCGGCGTGGGCGGCCTCTTGCGCCAGTGCATCGGGTAAAGTGATTTGCACGGTGGTCATGGTCGGGCTCCTCGCGCGGTCGCGCGTTGCTTGAGCTTACCTGAATCAAGGGGGCTCCCCGATGGTGCAGTATAAGGGCCGTAGGCTGGGATATCGTGGCTGCGCACGATCTAACCTTATTCGTTTGAGCACATTTGCCATGGGCTATGCAAAAGCCACCACCGCAACAGCAACATGAACGCCGATGCCGATGGCAACCGACAGAATGAGGGCTGAAGATGTGAGAAACCGAGCCATGACGGCGAGAGTGAATGCGCCCAATGGCAGGTAAAGAACCGTGCCAGTTATCGTTCCCGGAGAGTAGGCTGCAAACGCCAGTGTGGCAAGCAGGTGAAGCGCGCCATTGAGCAGAAGGACCGTCGCCAAGGCAGCGGCGGCCCAAGAATAGCGGCTGCTTTTGACGGCTGCGATGCTGCCAGCGATGAAAACTGGCAGCGCGACGGCGTTGATGAGAAGGAAACGCTCCGGGCTCACGCCCGCTCCGAGAGTTGCGGATGCCCATGCCGAGAAGCCGGGTCCGCCCCACCACTCCTCGCACAGGTGCACGACATACGCGACCGGAAGGAGAAGTGCCCAAAAGGGTGCGGCTCGCGAGCTTTCTTGACTTGGAGCCGCCACGATCATTCCAATGTGCTCTAACGTTTGACATGAGCGGCGGGCCAAAGGGCGCGAAGCGGCCTTTGGCGCGTCCGCTCGATGGAAGGGTTTGGCGTCACCGTCGGGAAGCTACAGATCTTCTGCCGTGAGACCAGTGTGCTTCGCGATGCGCACCAACATGCGCGGACCGAGTTCCTCGCCATCGTGGAAGGCGAACACGAAGTCCGGCCAGCCTTCACGGGACAACGTACGATGAGAGCCTGTTTGGCGCTTGACCCTCCAGCCGAGACGCACCAGAGCAGCGAGGACGCGCCTTGCCTTCGACGAAGACCACTGGCTCATGCGGCGGCTGGGATGGAAATGCTAATGTCCAGCGGGAGGGTTTCACCGTGTTCGAGCTGCTCCGCCAGAACACGAAGCGCAAGCACCTCTGCCTTAGCCATGGCTTCATTGGCAGAGGCACCGTAAGCGAGGACGCCCGGCAGTTCAGACACCTCGGCCAACCAACGCCCATCGTCTTCGCGCTCGCACTCGAGACTGAATTTCATGCGTGGCTCCTTGAAAAAGCAGAGTCTATCGCGGCTGCACTTGTGACGCCCAACGTTGAAGCTAAGCCGCCGCCGAGCGGCAGCGGTGGATGGATGCGACAGCGGCCCACGGCGGTCGGCTTGAGCGCCATGTTGGACGAAGCCGCTACGCGGAGGAAGCGGCCTTGCGGCTGCTGTGCGGTCAAGATTACACCTCGCCCCCTCGACCGAGGGATATCGAAGACGAACGCGAGGTTACCGCAAGATGGAAGACATGTCCGCTACCGCAATC
>JBGSKT010000196.1:0-8012 GCA_041741075.1 Lysobacterales bacterium | reverse complement strand
GCGCCACCGCGCGAATTGCGCAGCACCGCGATCTTGTTCAGGTTCACACTGAGCCGGGTCATGACGCGATCTTGCCACAGCCGCCGGCCCGGGCGATGGTGCCGAAGCCCGCGGCTCCGATTTTTGACATCGGCAGGCCTTGCCCCGGACCGAACGTCGGCCTGACTTCCAGCACTTCCAGGTTACGGTCACATCTGTTATCAATGCCGGTTCACCCCTGCTACGTTCCTAACCCTGAGGAGCCCCCATGTCACTGCTGCGTGTGCTCGCGCTGGTCCTTACCCTGTTGTTTGCCGTGGCGGCGACCGCCAAGGAACAAAGCTCCCTCGCCGATATCGTCAAGCGCCAACAGACAATCACCAAGCGACTCGACGCCGACCGCGTCAAGGAACTGAACACCGAACAGATCCAGGCGATCCGCGCACAGCAGCGGCAGGTATTTGCGCTGGTCGAAGGCAAGAACAGCCTCAAGCAACTCAGCAAGAAGGAGAACCGGCAACTGGACAAGGCACTGGAAGCGATCAGCAACCTGCTGACCACCGGCCGCGCCGAGCCCGAAGAGTGCTGGCAGGAACGCAGTATCGGTACGCGGGTCGGCCAGCGTCGCTGCGGCAAGAAAGCCGACCGTCAGGCGGCCGACGATCGCGCCCGCGAATGGCTGGACCGCTCTACCTCGCTCTGAAGGTCGCGCACGGCCGACCAGTGGCTGCGGGCGCCAACGTGGCCGCAGCCGGTGTCCGCCGCTGCGGGATCGGCCGCCGGACCCCAGTCATCCGCCCGCGAAGGAGCCGACATGCGTTTCACAGGTACCGCGCAGTACATCGCCACCGAAGAGTTGACCCTCGCGGTCAACGCCGCGGTGACCCTGCAACGGCCGCTGCTGATCAAGGGCGAGCCCGGCACCGGCAAGACCCTGCTCGCCGAGCAGGTCGCAGAGGCGCTGTCGGTTCCGTTGATCGAATGGCACATCAAATCGACCAGCAAGGCCCAGCACGGCCTGTACGAGTACGACGCGGTGTCGCGGCTGCGCGATTCGCAGCTCGGCGATCCCAAGGTCAGCGCGATCGCCAATTACATCGTTCCCGGCAAGCTGTGGCAGGCGTTCCAGAGCGAGCGGCGGGTGGTCTTGCTGATCGACGAGATCGACAAGGCCGACATCGAGTTCCCGAACGATTTGTTGCGCGAACTCGACCGAATGGATTTCTTCGTCTATGAAACCGGCCAGACCATCCGCGCGGTCCACCGGCCGATCGTCATAATCACCAGCAACAACGAGAAAGAATTGCCGGATGCGTTCCTGCGCCGCTGCTTCTTTCATTACATCCGATTCCCGGACGCCGACACCCTGGTGCGCATCGTCGAGGTGCACTTCCCGGGGCTGAAGCGCGATCTGGTCAACGAAGCCTTGCAGGCGTTTTTCGGCCTGCGCGAACTGCCCGGGCTGAAGAAAAAGCCGAGCACTTCCGAACTGCTCGACTGGATCAAGCTGTTGCTGGCCGAAGACATCGGCGCCGAAGCCCTGCACGAGCGCAACGCGCGCAAGGTACTGCCGCCGCTGTATGGCGCCCTGCTCAAGAACGAAGCCGACGTGCAGTTGTTCGAGAAGCTGGCGTTCATGGCGCGTCGGGTCTAACCGATTCGACGCGCCCGGGCCGGCCATGTTGATCGCCTTCCTGCTGGCCCTGCGCAGCGCCGGCCTGAAGACCAGCCTGACCGAGTGGCTGGCGCTGCTGGAAGCCATGAAAGCCGGCTTCGCCCAGGCTTCGATCGCCGAGTTTTACGCGCTCGCGCGCACCTGTCTGGTCAAGGACGAGAGCCAGTACGACCGCTTCGATCGCGCTTTTGCCAGCTATTTCGAGGGCGTCGAGGCAATCAGCCGCGAGGCCTTCGGCGAGATTCCGGAGGACTGGTTGCGTGCCCAGGCCGAGCGCCTGTTCAGCGCCGAAGAGCGCGCCCGCATTCAGGCGCTGGGCGGACTCGACGAATTGCTGCGCCAGTTCGCCGAACGCCTGCGCGAACAGGACGCGCCGCACCACGGCGGCAGTCGCTTCATCGGCAGCGGCGGAACCTCACCCTTTGGGCACAGCGGCTATCACCCCGAGGGCATCCGGGTCGGCGGTGCTTCGCGCAACCGGCGCGCGGTCAAGGTCTGGGAGCAGCGCGCTTTCGCCAATCTGGACGACAACGTCGAGTTGGGTACGCGCAATCTGAAACTGGCACTGCGCCAATTACGCCGCTTCACCCGGTTTGGCGCCGAGGAGGTGTTCGACCTGGCCGATACCATCGATTCCACTGCACGCAATGCCGGCTGGCTCGACCTGCGCTACCGGCGCGAGCGCAGGAACGCGGTCAAGGTGCTGCTGCTGATCGACAACGGTGGCTCGATGGACGAACACGTCCGCCAGTGTGAAGAGTTGTTCTCGGCGGCGCGCAGCGAGTTCAAACACCTGGAGCACTACTACTTTCACAATTTCATCTACGAACGATTGTGGAAGGACAATGCCCGCCGCTTCAGCGAGGCCAGCGCCACCTTCGACCTGCTGCATACCTACCCGGCCGACTACCGCTTGATCATCGTCGGCGACGCCAGCATGGCGCCCTACGAGATCAGCCATGCCGGCGGTTCGGTCGAACACTGGAACGAGGAACCCGGCGCGGTTTGGCTGCAACGGCTGGTGGCGCAATGGTCGCGGGCGGTCTGGCTGAACCCGGTGCCGGAGGCGCAGTGGGGCTACAGCAGCTCGATCGGCATGACCCGCGAACTGCTCGGCGATCGCATGTTTCCGCTCACCCTGGTCGGCCTCGGCCGCGCGATCGAGCGGCTGCGTCATTGAGCCCGGAGGGGGTTCAAGCGACCCCGCCGCTGTTGTGGGAGCGAGGAGCCGTCGCGCTGTTGTGGGAGCGACGGTACGTCGCGACTGGCGATCGAAGGGACAGTCGCGACGTGCCGTCGCTCCCACAAGAGCAAGCGACCCTGCCGCGTTTGTCCTCGGTCTTCCAGCCTTCACCCCAACCATTCGAATAAATGCTGCCAGTCTTCACGCGCGGCGGTCATGCGCACGAACGAGCTATCGAACAAGCCGCGCCCGAGCAGCCCGGCCAACACATAGGCCTGGCTGTCGCGCAGTTGTGCCAGCAGCGGAAACGGCAGCCCGGCGCAGTGCTCGGCCAGGTCCCGGGCGGCGAGCGTGCGGGCCTTGATCCGGTTGGCGATCAGCCCGACCCGCACCTGACCGGTGCGCACCGCCGCGGCCTGCCCAAGTTCGTGCAGGAACACCGTGCTGGCGCGCAGGTCGATCGCCGATGGCAGAATCGGCACCAGCACGGTATCGACCCGGCGCAGATATTCGGCGAGCTGGTGGCTGCGCAAACCCGCTGGGGTATCGATCACCAGTACCTCGGTGGCGGGCGGGATGCTGAGACTCCAGTTGCGCGCACTGCCGTGGCCAAGATCCGGGCTGGCCAGTACCGGGATCGCTGGCGATTGCTCGGCGCGGGCCCGCGCCCAGTCCACGGCCGAACCCTGAACATCGGCATCGACCAGCCACAAGCGACGACCGCCCGCTGCCAGCGCCACCGCCAGATTGGTGGCGATGGTGCTCTTGCCGCAGCCGCCTTTGGAGCTGACGATCAGGATTTTCTGCATGGGGTCCCCCGGCGGATCAGCAAGAATCTACCTGCTTTTCGCTTTCAAGAGCAGGTGGGCGCCGCTTTCGATCTTTCCCGCACAGAGCCGGCCCACTGCCGCCCAGGCGGCGACGGCCATGCGCCCGCGTACTGGTTGCCAACGCCAGTGCCGCTAAACTGGCCGCTGTCCCGACCGCAGGATTCAAAAGGCATGTCCGTTTCCCCAACAGCACTCGACCCTGACTACACCCTGGAACATAAATACACCCGCGAGCAGGGCCGGATCTTCCTGTCCGGGGTGCAGGCGCTGGTGCGGCTGCCATTGATGCAGCAACGGCGGGATCGTGCGCAGGCACTGAATACCGCCGGCTTTATTTCCGGGTATCGGGGCTCGCCGCTGGGTGGCTTCGATCTGGAATTGTGGAAGGCAAAAAAGCATCTGGCCGCGGCCAGCATCCACTTTCAGCCGGGTCTGAACGAAGACCTGGGCGCGACCATGGTCTGGGGCTCGCAGCAGACCAATCTGTTTCCCGGCGCCCGCGTCGATGGGGTGTTTTCGATGTGGTACGGCAAGGGCCCCGGCGTTGATCGCTGCGGCGACGTGTTCAAGCACGGCAATGCCGCCGGGACCTCGAAACTGGGTGGTGTGCTGGCGCTGGCCGCCGACGATCATGCCTGCCGTTCCTCGACCCTGCCGCACGGTTCGGAACACGAATTCGTCTCGGCACTGATGCCGGTGCTGAACCCGGCCGGGGTGCAGGACATTCTCGACATGGGCCTGCTCGGCTGGGCGATGAGTCGTTTCACTGGCCGCTGGGTCGGCTTCAAGACCATCGCCGAAACGGTCGAGAGCTCGGCCAGCGTCAACGTCGATCCGCACCAGCTCGACATTTTGCTGCCCGAGGATTTTGCCCTGCCGCCGGGCGGCCTCAACATCCGCTGGCCGGATCCGCCGCTGGATCAGGAGATGCGCCTGCACCAGTACGCCACCCAGGCGGCCATGGCCTTCGCCCGGGTCAACCGGATCGACAAGGTGGTGATCGATTCCGAGCGCGCCCGACTCGGCATCGTCACCACCGGCAAGAGTTACCTCGATGTGCTGCAGGCACTGGAATACCTTGGCATCGACCGTCGCGCCGCCGCCGACATCGGCATCCGCGTATACAAGGTCGGCATGAGCTGGCCGCTGGAACCAATCGGCATCCGCGAGTTTGCGCGCGGGCTCGAAGACATCATCGTGGTCGAAGAAAAACGCAGCTTCATCGAATCGCAGCTGAAAGAGGCGATGTACAACTGGGATCATGCGATCCGTCCCGGTATCGTTGGTAAATACAACGAAGCCGGCGAGTGGATACTGCCCTCGACCAACGAGCTCACACCGGCCACCATCGCGCGGGTGATCGCCACCCGGCTGGCGCGTTTTTTCACTTCGGAGGCGATCCAGTCCCGACTGCAGTGGATCGCCGCCAAGGAGCGCGAACTCGCGCTGCCGCGGCCCAACTTCCCGCGTCCGGCGCACTACTGCGCCGGTTGCCCGCACAATTCTTCGACCGTGGTTCCGGAGGGCTCGCGTGCGCTCGGCGGCATCGGCTGCCACTACATGGTCACCTGGATGGACCGGCGTACCGACACCTTCACCCAGATGGGCGGCGAAGGCGCCACCTGGTGCGGGCAGGCACCGTTCACCAGCGAGCCGCACGTGTTCCAGAATCTGGGCGACGGCACCTACTTCCATTCCGGATCGCTGGCGATCCGTCAGGCGATCGCGGCCAAGGTCAACATCACTTACAAGATCCTCTACAACGACGCGGTCGCCATGACCGGCGGCCAGCCGGTGGACGGCAGCCTGAGCGTGCCCGATATCGCCCGCCAGGTGCGTAGCGAAGGCGTGCAGACCATCATCGTGATGAGCGACGACATCGGCAAATGGTCGGCGGTGCGGGATTTCCCCGAGGGCGTCGAGTTCATCGACCGCGGCGAGCTGGATGCCGTGCAGAAGCGCCTGCGTGCCGTGAACGGCGTGTCGGTGCTGATCTACGATCAGACCTGCGCGGCCGAGAAGCGCCGCCGCCGCAAGCGCGGCAAGATGCCCGACCCGGCGCTGCGCACCTTCATCAATGCCGCGGTCTGCGAGGGCTGCGGCGATTGCGGCGTGCAGTCGAACTGCGTGGCGATCGGCCCGTTGGAAACCGAACTCGGCCGCAAGCGCGAAATCGACCAGACCAACTGCAACAAGGACTTTTCCTGCGTCAAGGGCTTCTGTCCGAGCTTCGTAACGATCAAAGGCGGCGCCTTGAAGAAGCAGAAAGGCAGTGGCGCCAGCACGGATTTCCCGGCGCTGCCGGAGCCCGCCATTGCGTCCAGCCTGGACCAACCATGGAATATCCTGGTCACCGGCATTGGTGGCACCGGCGTGGTCACCATCGGCGCGCTGATCGGCATGGCCGCGCATCTGGAGGGCCGTGGCGTGAGCGTGCTCGACCAGACCGGCCTGGCACAGAAAGGCGGTGCAGTGACTACCCATGTACGGGTCGCAAGCCGCCCCGAGGACATCCACGCCGTGCGCATTGCCGCCGGCGAGGGCGATCTGGTGCTCGGCTGCGATATGGTCGTGGTCAACGACTACTGGTCGCTGTCCAAGCTGCGCGCCGACCGCACCCAGTGTGTGCTCAACACCTATGCCGCCATGCCCGGCAGTTTCACCCGCAACACCGACCTGCAATTTCCGGCGCAGGCGATTGTCGATGCCGTGGCCACCGCGCTCGGCGGCCGGGCGCCGGAACAGGTCGATGCCACGGCGCTGGCTGAGGCCTTGCTGGGTGACTCGATCGCGACCAATACTTTCATGCTCGGTTACGCCTGGCAGAAGGGCTGGGTGCCGGTGTCGCTCGCTGCGCTTGAGCGTGCCATCGAATTGAACGGTGCGGCGATTGCGATGAACCAGGCTGCGTTCCAGTGGGGACGCCTGGCCGCCCATGATCCACAGGCGGTCAAGCGTGCCGCCGGTGCGCGCGCGGCGCCGCCGATCAGTGATTTCATCGGCGCCAGCCACGGCGCCATTGCAGCGCTGGTCGATGACGAAGATGCGCGTACCGATGCGGCTGACCGCACGGCCACCGCAGTAGCGTTTGCGGGCTTTGGCCGACTGAGCCAGACGCTCGACCAAAGCATCGCGCTCAGGGTCGGGTTTCTGACCGAGTACCAGGATCGCGCTTACGCCGGGAAGTACCTCAGCCTGGTCGATCAGGTGCAGCGGATCGAGGCGCAGAAGACCCCGGGAAGGCAGGGCTTCGCCCAGGCGGTGGCCGACTATGCCTTCAAATTGATGGCAGTAAAGGACGAATATGAAGTGGCCCGGCTGTACACCAGCGGCGACTTCGAGCAGCGTCTGCGCGAGACCTTCACCGGCGACTACAAGGTGCATTTCAATCTGGCGCCCCCCTTGTTCGCACGCAAAGACGCCGACGGCCATCTGCGCAAGGCCGAATACGGCCCGTGGATATTCACCGCGTTCAAGTGGCTGGCGCGGGCGCGGCGCCTGCGCGGTGGCCGCTTCGATATCTTTGGCCGCAGCGCCGAGCGGCGCATGGAACGGGCCGTGCTGGCCGATTACCTGGCCACCATCGAAGAACTGCTCGGCCGGCTGAGCCACGACAATCATGCCCTGGCGGTCGAGATCGCGAGCCTGCCCGAACAGATCCGTGGCTACGGTCACGTCAAGCAAGCCCATGTCGCCAAGGTGCGCGCGCGCTGGGACGAACTGCTGCGCACCTGGCGCAATGCCGGCGCCCGCCGGGAGGCGGCATGAGCGAAGGCGAAGATGCGCTGACCGGCTCCGATCTGCTGGCGCAGGTCGAGGCATTCAACCGGCGGCTACCAGGGCATTGGATCGAGGAATTCGACCCGGTAACCATGGACCGGGGCATGCGCCATTTCCACGCCGGCAAGGTCGAAGAAATCCGCATTGGCGAGCAAGCGGGCCAATTGATGGTTACCGCCGAAGTCGCTGGCGGCAGAAAGCGTCGTTACCAAATTCAGTTGCTGCTGCACCAGGAACGGCAAGGACTGTGGAGCCTGATCCCGATCTGCACCTGTCCGGTCGGCTTCGCCTGCGAGCACACGGCGGCGCTGCTCATTGCGCTGCGTGCGCTGGAGCAGACGGCCGCTGCTGCTGCGACCACTGCCGACACGGTCGGGGACCGTTCGGTATTCAGTCGCACGGGCACGCGGGCATCCGCCGATCCCGCCCTGCCGCCGATCTGGGAGCAATTGTTCGAGGAACTGGCCGGCTCTCTGGAGCCGGCTGCGGCGCCGGCCTGGCCCGAGCAGCAGCGACTGGCGTTTCTGTTCGCGCCCAGTCGCGGATTGCCGCCGGCGCTATTGGC
>JBGSKT010000195.1:0-4847 GCA_041741075.1 Lysobacterales bacterium | reverse complement strand
TCGGTGCCGGCCAGCCGCTCGATCGTGCGCTCGCCACGCTGAGCGAAAATGCCGAGACCGAGGCCATGCGCGCCATGGTCGACCGGATCAAGGACGGCGTGCGCAGCGGCACGCCCCTGTCCAACGCGCTGGAGCAGCAGCACGGTGTGTTCTCGCGGCTGTTCGTGAACATGGTGCGGGCCGGCGAAGTCTCCGGCTCGCTGACCGATACCCTGAAGCGGCTGGCCGATTATCTCGATCGCACCCGCGAGCTGCGTGCGCTGGTGATCAATGCGCTGATCTATCCGGTGATCCTGGTCGGTATGGTGATCTTCGCGCTGTTCGCGCTGATGCTGTTTGTGGTGCCCAATTTCCAGCCGATCTTCGAGCAGCTCGGCGACAACCTGCCGCTGATTACCAGCGTGGTGCTGTTCATCGCGCGCGGCCTGCAGAATTTCTGGTGGTTGATGTTGCTGATGATCGTCGGCCTGGCCTGGCTGATCGCCGACCAGTACAGCAAACCCGAATCGCGCCGCCGCATCGAGCAATGGCTGCTGGCGCGGGGCGGTATCGGTACGCTGATCACCAAGGTCGAGACCGCACGGCTGGCGCGCACGCTCGGCACCCTGGTCAAGAACGGGGTGCCGCTGCTGGCGGCGCTGACCATCGCCCGCAACGTGCTCGGCAACACGGTGATCGCGGCCGCGGTCGAAAAGGCCAGCGAAGAGGTCAAGACCGGGTCCGGGCTGGCGTTTGCGCTCGGCACCAGCAAGCGCTTTCCGAAACTGGCGCTGTCGATGGTCGCGGTCGGCGAAGAATCCGGCGAACTCGATGGCATGCTGATGAAGGTCGCCGATACCTTCGATGCCGATGTAAAAAACACTGTCGAACGGCTGCTGGCGGCAATGGTGCCGGCGATCACCGCGATCATGACCGTGGTGGTTGGCGGCATCATGCTGGCGATCGTGTTGCCGCTGCTCAGCATGAGCGAACTGGTGCAATGATTATCAAGCGAGGAGAAGGCAGATGATGCAGCGATACAGAGGGTTGGCAGGTGGGCGTAGGTTCGGCCGCAATACCGGTTTCAGCCTGGTCGAGTTGATCGCGGTGGTGCTGCTGCTCGGCATGATCGCCGGCTTCGTGGTGCCGCAGGTCACCAAGAACTTTGCCAAGGGCAAATGGAACGCGACCAAATCCAAGGTGGCCGCACTCGCCGGCAAGGTTGAGAACTACACGCTCGACGTGGGCCAACCGCCCAGCCAGTTGCAGGACCTGTTGGTCAAGCCGGGCAGCGCCGAAAACTGGAACGGCCCCTACGCGCGCGAATCCGACCTCAAGGACGCATGGAACCACAGCTTCGAATACAAGGCCCCCGGCGAGCACGGCGAATACGACCTGAGCTCGCTCGGTTCCGATGGCCAGGCCGGCGGCGAACAGTGGGCCAAGGACATCGGCAACTGGGAGTAAAGGATGTAGGGTGGATAAGCGCAGCGCATCCACCATTTCAAACATCGCCCCGGCCTTTCGATGGGTTGGGACGACGCCTTTTGGGAAACGGGAAGCTCCGTCACCCCGGCGCAGGCCGGGGCCCAGTGGTGGGCGCTGTCGCCAGCGTGAAGACTGGGCCCCGGCGTTCGCCGGGGTGACGGCCTATTCCGTCTTCCGTCATCTGACCCCCGTCCCCTGGGAACGATATCGCGCATTACCGGTCGTAGTGCCGCCACTTTTACCGCCTGAATCCATGCTCCGATGAGTATCCCGATGCCGCACCTCCGCCACGCCGCCGGATTCAGCTTGATCGAGCTGGTCGCGGTGCTGATCCTGATCGCCGTGGTCGCTGGCATGGGCGTATTTTCACTGAGCCGCAATCTGGCTGGCGTCAAGACCCGCTCGGCGGTGCGCGATCTGACCGCGGCGCTGCGCTATACCCGTGGCCAGGCGATCGTCAAGCACGAGCAGCGAGCGCTGGAAATCGATGTCGAACAGCGCAGCTACCAGGCGCCCGGGCGCGGCAGCGTGCAGTTGCCGTACGGGTTGGACATGAAACTGCTGACCGCGGCCCGCGAGCAGGTCGGCGACAGCAAGGGGCTGATCCGCTTTTTTCCGGACGGCAGTTCCAGCGGCGGCCGCGTCACCCTGGACCGCGACGGCCACGAATGGCGGGTCGATATCGCCTGGTTGACCGGTGAAGTGCGCATGGAGGAGGGGCGGTGAGCCGGCGCATCCGGCCTTTCGCGCGCGGCCAACGCGGCTTTTCGCTGATCGAAATGCTGGCCGCGTTCGTGGTCTTTGCGATCGGCTTCGGCGTGATGATGGAACTGAGTGCCGCCTCGCTGCACAACGCCCGGCGCGGTGCCGAATTGACCGAGGCGGCATTGTGGGCACAGTCCAAGCTGGACCTGGCCGGCATCGATTCGGCCCTGCAGCCCGGCACCAGCAACGGCGAATTCGACCGCAAATATCGTTGGGAAATGAACGTGAGCGAGTGGCAGCCGCCGAGCGATGCCGCCCAGCTCAGCGATCCTGGCACCCTGTCGATGCTCGAAGTCGAGCTGGTGCTGCGCTGGGGGCAGGGCGAGCGTGGCCAGCAGGCCCGCTTCGTCACCTTGCGCGCGATCCAGCCGGATCCGCTCAACGCCGGTGCCGGCGCCGGTGGCGCTGCCGCAGATCGGGATGAACCGAAATGAAGCGCAGCGCGGCCGGTTTCACCCTGATCGAGCTGCTGCTGGCAATCCTGCTGCTCGGCATGCTGATGGCTGGCGCCTATGGCGGGATCACCACCGCGACCCGCGCGGTTACCGGCGGCGAAGCCCTGATCGATCGCACCAACCGGGTGCGGGTCGCCCAGGAGTTTCTGCGCCGGCAACTGCGCAACGCCATGCCCTTGGCCTATCAGGTGCAGTCCACGACCGGCGAAACCCGACTGTTCGAAGGCAGCAACGACACCCTGCGCTTCGTCTCGACCATGCCCGGCTATCTCAGCCATGGCGGTGCCTACGTGCAGACCCTGATGCTGCGGTCCGGCCGGCAGGGCGGGCGCGAACTGGTATTCGGTTTCGCCCTGCTCAATGGCTACCAAGCCGACCAGGGCGACCAAAGCGACCGCGACCCGGTGGTGCTGATCGAGGGCATCCGTGGCGGTGGTTTCGAATATCGCGGCCTCGACGAGACCGGCAAGATGTCCGACTGGCAAGACGACTGGGACAACGCCGGCACGATGCCGGCGGCGGTACGGCTCGAGCTCGACATGAGCACGGAATCACGCTACGTCTGGCCGGAGCTGGACGTGGCGATCCTGTCCAACGCCGCCAATGCTGCGGCCGCCGATCCCTTCCTCGGCCGGTTTCGCTGAGATGCGCCTGTCTGCTTCCGCCCACCATCGTCCTCACCGCCGCCCGCCGCCACCGCGCGCCGGCCAGCGCGGCATCGCCTTCATCGTGGTGATCTGGGTATTGCTGCTATTGACCGTGATTCTCGGCGGCTTCGTCGTGGTGGCGCGCACCGAGGCACTGCAGGCGCGCTTCCTGTTCGACACTGCGCAGGCCCGCTACGCCGCCGAGGCCGGGGTCAGCCGGGTGATCTGGGAATTGCGCAACCCGGACCCGCTCACCACCTGGGTGCCGGACGGGCGCAGCTACAACATGGATTTTGCCGATGCCAAAGTAGACATCGAGGTCCAGGACGAATCCGGCAAGGTCGACATCAATGCCGCCGACCTGAACACCCTGGTGCTGATGTTCACCGCGGTTGGCGTCGAGCACAGCGAAGCCGAGCACCTGGCCGCAGCGGTGGTCGACTGGCGCGATGGCGACGACCTGCTCTCGCCGAACGGCGCCGAGGATCCGGACTACGAATCGGCCAATCTCCCGTACGGCGCCGCCGACGCGCCGTTCACCACGGTCAGCGAGCTGCAGCAGGTACTGGGCATGAACTATGAGCTGTACCAGAAGCTGCAAAACGACGTCACCATCTACGGTGGTGCCGGTCGGCCCAATGCCGCATTCGCCTCGCAGATCGGCCTGCAGACGATCGAGGGGATCGACCCGGGCCTGGCCGAACAACTGCTCGCGGCCCGCCAGCAACAGCACCCCGGCGATCCAGGCAGCGCCGCAGTGACCCTGCCCGACGGCACGCCCCTGCTTACCGTAGGCGGTAGTGGCACGTATACTGTGCGATCGAAAGCGACGCTGGCCAACGGCACCTGGACCCTGGTGGATGCCACCATCCGCGTCGGCGGAGCCCCCGGCGCGCGCGCTTATTCCATATTACGCTGGCGCGAAGGGAGCGCCGATTGATGGCCGGTCTCGAACTCGAACGCTGGTTTGCGCCGTATCTCGCGGCCTATCGCCGCAGCACCCTGCACCGCTTTCTGCACTGGTGGGGCGGCGAGCTCGCCAGCTATCTGCCGCCGCGCTTTTACCAATGGTTTATCGAACGCCGCGACGCGGTGCAGATCCACCAGGACGCGGATGGCTGGCACCTGCAGCGTCTCGGCAGCCATCCGATTGCCGTCGAGACGGTCGCGCCCGACGCCGTGCCCGAGACCCTGCGCGCGCACGCCGATCAGATGCTCGGCGTCGGCGAAACCGGCGCCGACCTGATTGCGCTGCTGCCGGAATCGCAGGTCTTGACCCGGCACCTGACCCTGCCGATGGCGGCCGAGGAAAATCTTGCCCAGGTGATCTCCTTCGAACTGGACCGGCAGACCCCGTTCAAGCCCGAGCAAGTGCGGCATGATTTTCGGGTGATCTCCCGCGATCTGGCCGGACGCCAGATCAAGGTCGATCTGCTGATCGCCCTGCGCGCCCGCGCCGACGCACTGGTGGCGCCGCTTGCCGGCGCCGGACTGGCGCTGGATGCGGTCGATG
>JBGSKT010000194.1:0-2162 GCA_041741075.1 Lysobacterales bacterium | reverse complement strand
CCCGAGCGCCAGCGCCTCGCGCAAGGGTGCCTTGTCGAATACCCCGCCATCGACGAACTGGGCATTGCCGCGTCGGATCGGCTCGGTGCCGAGCGGCACCGCCGAACTCGCCAGCATCGCTTCCAGCAGTTCGGTGAACGGCCAGAATTCCAGCGGCGTCCGGAAGCCCGGTATCTCGTTGTGCTGAAACCAGTCCCTGATGCGCTGTTCGTTGCGCGGCTGCGTGCACAGCATCAGGGCGGCAGCTTGCAGGTTCACCGCCGGCACCACCAGATCGACCGGTCCATCGGCCAAGGCCGCGATCGACCCGCCCAGCTCGGCGACCAGCAGTTTGCCCAACGGCTTCAGATTGACGATGCCTTCGGGTAGATCGAACAGCGCCTTGATCGCCTTGATCGCGCTCAGATTGCGTTTGAACACGGTCTTCTTGCGCACCCCGGAATAGAGCCGGACCAGCGCATCGACCTGGCTCCGGTCGTTCACCGCCAGCGCCGCAAACGGCGCGATCAGACTGCCGGTGCTGGTGCCGGTGACGATCTGCCATTCCAGTCGCGGGTAGCGTTCCAGGATGCGCTGAAGTACGCCGGCGCCAAAGGCACCCTTGGCGCCCCCACCGGAAAAAACCCAGGCCAGCTTGCCCATCCGGCACCCCCCCCCATATTGCTTCTTCTGCATACGCACGAGACTGCCATTTCCGCCCGGCGCGAGAAAAGAAAAGCGCCCTTGTGGGTGCAACGGCCAGGTCGCGTCCAGAGGACAGAGAAGAGCAACCGAAGTTGCGCTTGCTTTGGCTCTTCTGTCGTCTGTCCTCCGTCTTCTGTCCTCCGAAAGCGCCGCGCCTCACCAATCGGTCGGCCGGTAGTCCTTCAAGAACTTGCCCCAGACATGCTCGCCGGTGTTGAAGCCATGGATGATCGGATCGACGATGCGGGCGGCGCCGTCGATGATATCCAGCGGCGGATGGAAGCGCTCCTCGATCACCTTGCGTGCGGCCAGCTCGGCTGGGTCCTCGTCGGTAACCCAGCCGGTGTCGACGCTGTTCATGTGGATGCCATCGTTGTGGTAATCGGTGGCAGAAGTGCGCGTCATCATGTTCAACGCCGCCTTGGCCATATTCGTGTGCGGATGCCGGGTGGTCTTGAAATTGCGGTAGAACTGACCCTCGACCGCCGACACATTGACGATGTGCTTGTCGCGCTCCGGCGTAGCCAGCAGCAACGGCTTCAACCGGGCATTGAGGATGAACGGCGCGACCGCGTTGACCAGTTGCACCTCGAGCAATTCGACCGCCGACACCTCGGCCAATTGCAGCCGCCAGGAATTCTTCTGGCGCAAATCGACCTGCTGCAGGTCCGCGTCCAGCCGCCCTTCCGGGAACAATTCTGCAGACACCAGGAAATCCTCTTCCAGCAAACGCAACTGCGAGAGCGCGACCGGGTCCGGCAGGGTACCGGCGCCGGCCGCCCGGGCCGGGGTGGAATCGCCCCGGTCGATGCCGGTACCGGCACCCAGTAAACGGCGTGCCGCCGCCGGCATTGTGTCGAACGCCGCGTTTTCGTCGGCCAGCATGTGCGCGTAAAACGCCGGTGGGCGGCGCACCGTCTGGCAGGCATTGTTGATGATGAAATCCAGCCGCTGGTGGCGGCCGAGCAACTGCTGGCAGAAGGCTTCGACGCTGGGCGTGTGGCGCAGATCCAGACCAAAGATATCCAGCCGCTCGCTCCACTCGGCGAAATCCGGCTCGGCCGCATAGCGCCGGGCCGAATCGCGTGGAAAGCGCGTGGTCACGATCAGGCCGGCGCCGGCGCGCAACAGCTTCAGCCCGGCCTGATAACCGATCTTGACCCGCCCGCCGGTAAGCAGCGCCACGCGCCCGTGCAGATCGGCCGACTCGCTGCGCTTGGCAAAATTGAATGCCGCGCAGTCCGGGCACAACTGATCGTAAAAGTGATGGATCAGACTGTATTTCTGCTTGCACACATAGCAATGGCGGGGCGCCAGCGACTCGCGCGGTGGCGGCGGGTCCGCATCTGCATCCTCGGCCACAAAGTCTGCGGGCGGAAACACATTGGGTGTGGTGAACAGCGGCCGCCGGCGCAGCGTACGGATGCCGGTCGCATCGAGCACGGCATCTTCGCTGCGGATCTGCGCCTGCGCCCGCC
>JBGSKT010000193.1:0-1871 GCA_041741075.1 Lysobacterales bacterium | reverse complement strand
CCCGCTGCGGCCGGCTGGCGCAGGCCGCGAATCTCGCGCAGGCCGAGGCGGATCGCCGATGTCGTGGTCGCGAGCGTGCTGGCGATCGCGACCAGGGACGAATCCCAGTCGCTGTGTTGCACGTCCGGCGGCAGCACCTGCACGCCGTGGCGACGCGCATCCTGGAGGATCTGGCCGGGGCGGTAGAAGCCCATCGGCTGGGAGTTGAGCAGGGCGCAGGCGAAGGCGGCCGGCTGGTGGCACTTGAGCCAGGCCGAGGCATAGGCGAGCAGGGCGAAGCTGGCCGCATGCGATTCCGGGAAGCCATAGCTGCCAAAGCCCTTGATCTGCTCGAACACCTGCTCGGCAAAGTCGCTGTCATAGCCGCGCTCACGCATGCCTTCGATGATGCGCTCACGAAATGGTTCCAGCCCGCCGTGGCGTTTCCAGGCGGCCATGCCGCGGCGCAGTTGATCCGCCTCGCCGGGGGAAAAGCCGGCGGCGACGATGGCCAGGCGCATCACCTGTTCCTGAAAAATCGGCACGCCCAGGGTGCGCTCGAATACCTGTTTGAGCGCCGGGTTGGGATAGCTCACCGACTCCTTCTGCTGGCGCCGGCGCAGATACGGATGCACCATCTTCCCCTGGATCGGGCCGGGCCGGACGATCGCCACTTCGATCACCAGGTCGTAGAAAGTGGCCGGCTTCAGCCGCGGCAGCATCGCCATCTGCGCCCGCGATTCGATCTGGAACACGCCGACCGTGTCGGCCGCCTGGATCATGCGATAGGTCGCCTGATCCTCGGCCGGAATACTGGCCAGGCTGAGGCGCTGGCCGCAGTCGTCGGCGACCAGATCGAAGCAGCGACGCAGGCAGGACAGCATGCCGAGCGCGAGCAGATCGACCTTGAGCAGGCCGAGCACATCCAGATCGTCCTTGTCCCACTGGATTACCGTGCGCTCCGGCATGGCGGCGTTTTCCACTGGCACCAGGGTGGACAAGGGCTGCTCGGAGATGACGAATCCGCCGACATGCTGGGACAGGTGTCGCGGGCTGTCGATCAGCTCGGCGACCCGGGCCAGCAGGCGTCGAAGCGGCGGGCTTTGCGCATCGAAGCCGTGTTCGGCCAGGCGCTCGCCAATCTCGCCCTCCCCGTCCCAATGACCGATCGCGCGGGTCATGGCGTCGATCTGGTCGGCACCGAAACCGAGTGCGCGGCCGACATCGCGCAGCGCCGAACGCGGCCGGTAACAGATCACCGTGGCGGTCAGCGCGGCGCGTTCGCGGCCGTATTTGGCGTACACGTACTGGATGACTTCTTCGCGACGTTCGTGTTCGAAGTCGATGTCGATATCCGGCGGTTCGTTGCGTTCGCGTGAGATGAAGCGTTCGAACAGCAGATTGCCGCGGGCCGGGTCGACCTCGGTGATGCCGAGCGCAAAGCAGACCGCCGAGTTCGCCGCCGAGCCGCGCCCCTGGCAAAGGATGCCGCGCTCGCGGGCAAAGCGGACGATGTCGTGTACGGTCAGGAAATAGCTTTCGTAGCCGAGTTCGGCGATCAGGGCCAGTTCGTGCTCGATCTGGGCGGCGACTGCAACCGGTGCCCCCGTCGGCCAGCGAAGGGCGGCGCCGGTCTGGGTCAGTTGGCGCAGGTGGACGCTGGCGGTGCAGTAAGGCGGCACCACTTCGTGCGGATACTGGTAGCGCAATTCGGCCAGGCTGAAATGGCAGCGGGCGGCGATCGCGATGCTTTCGGCAAGCAGCTCCGGCGGGTACAGACGGGCCAGATCGGTGCGGCGGCGCAGGCAATGTTCGCCATTGGCCGCGAGCCGGGTGCCGGCTTCGGCCACCGTGCAGCCGAGCCGGATCGCGGTCTGTACGTCGTGCAGAGA
>JBGSKT010000192.1:0-2026 GCA_041741075.1 Lysobacterales bacterium | reverse complement strand
TGATGGCCGCCGACCCCGCTGCATACGCGCCCGCCGCGCTCGAACAGTTTGAACAGGCCGGCACGATGACCGAACGCCTGGCCGCGCTGGTCGCGCTGGTGCATACCGGCGCCGAGACGGCTGCCCCGGCCCTGGAACATTTTTATCGCCAACACCGTAGCGACCCGCTGCTGATCGACAAATGGTTATCGGTGCAGGCCAGCAATCCCGGCCCGGGCACGCTGGCACGGGTGCAGGCGCTCAGCGAACATCCGGCCTTTAGCTGGCAGAACCCGAACAAGGTGCGCGCGCTGATTGGCGCCTTTGTCCAGGCCAACCGGCCCGGCTTTCATGCCGCCGATGGCAGCGGCTACCAGTTGCTCGGTCAGGCGGTGGCCCGACTCGACCGGATCAACCCGCAGATCGCCGCGCGATTGCTCGCCGCCTTTAACGGCTGGCGCCGACTGGAACCCACCCGCCAGGCGCTGATGCGCACCGAACTCAGCCGCCTGGCGCAACTGCCGGGCCGGTCCAGCGACTGCGCCGAAATCATCCAGCGCGCGCTGGCTTAGGGGCAAGGGGCTAGCGCGGCCAAGGCGTCGCGCACCTGGGAGCGCCGAGCACCAGCTCGGCATCTTGCGACAGCAGACAGAACACCGTCGTCCCGGCGCACGCCGGGACCCAGTGCCGGAACCTACCGAACGCTCACCGCCGGGCCCCAACCTGCGCCGAGGCGACGGCAGCTCGTCCGCCGTCCTCTGGAACCGTGGCGACAGTGCGTCTATCCTCGGTCTTCGCTTCCGTCACCGCTGCCGCAGCGCCCGCAATGTCCTGATTCTCCTGCAACCACAGCATCGAGCCATGCACGCGGGCATAGCCGCTCGGGTGGTCGTAGAAGAACCGTTCCTCCCAATACCCCGGCATGATCTTGCGATAGGTCGCTAGCCGCATCGCCGCGGTGGCAAAACCCGGTCGGAATCTGATTGGCCCGCGCCAGCGACAGCACCGCCATCCGCACCGGACCTTCGGGCACCGGCTTATAGTCATTGAACAGCGGCGAAATGAACACCGGCGCGATCATGCCGATCAACAGGGCAAACACGAAGGTCTGCGTGGCCAGCCCATACTGGTGCTCGCGCACGAACTCGGTATAGATCGACCACGGCAGACCAAGCACGAATCCCGCCAGCAGATACTGAATCACCTAGAGCGTTGCAATTTCACCGTCGGCGGTGCGGTCGGCGGGGTGTTACGTGGCCGCAGCGGGCGGTGCGCGCGGTGCGGGGCGGTAGTGCGCCGGCTCGCGCGCGCCGTGCTTTTCGAATTGGGCGAGGATTTTCCGGATGGCTGTGGGTTCTTCGATGCTGGCGACGACGCGAACTGCGCCGCCGCAGTGGACGCAGGTGTTCACGTCGATGCCAAACACGCGCTTGAGCCGTTGCGCCCAGGTCATCGCGCGGCGTTTTTCGTCGGGGGTGCGGCGATCGGCGTTGGCGTCGGTCGATTGCGCATCGGTGGCAGGACGTTTGCCACGCCCCGATGGCGTCAGCTGCGCGCGCAACTTCGCGTTCGGCGCAAAGACGCCGTGAAACCGGGTGAGGTGCGCGCGCGGTGGCGGCACCAGCGCCGCCAGCTTGGCGACAAAGTCCACGGCATCCCATTCGACATGCGTGGTGCCGTTCCGCCACGGGGTCTTCAGTTCGTACCGCACCTTGCCCTGCGGCGAGATTGACAGGCGCTTCTCGCTGATCGCCGGGCGCGCGATGTACCGGCACCGGCGTTCGAGCTTCTTGCTTTCGTGTGCCTCGGCGGCAACGCCCGCGTGCAGCGAGAATCCACCGACCTGCCCGGCATCGCCTTGCAGCGCATCCGCATCGGCCGGGATCGTTTGCAGCGTGACGACTTTGCGTCCGGCCTGCGCACCGGTGGCGATGCGGTAGGTGATCGAGCCCATCCGCAGCGCGTCCATGCCGTCGTCACTGCCAGCGCAGTCGGTCAGGAAGGCGGACTCGTCTTCGCCTTCGAGCCAGCCTTTGCGCACCAGATG
>JBGSKT010000191.1:0-2111 GCA_041741075.1 Lysobacterales bacterium | reverse complement strand
ATGCGGTGCCGAGCAGGGCCGATTCGACCTGGGCCACGCTCCAGCCCGGATGCGCGGCCAGCAGCAGGGCGGCGGCACCGGCGATATGCGGGGTGGACATCGAGGTGCCGGTCAGGCTGGCATAGCCATTGTTGAGGTTGGACGCGGCCAGGATATCGGTGCCGGGCGCGGCCAGGTCCGGCTTCAGCACCCCGTCGAAGCCGGGGTTGGGGCCGCGGCTGGAACTCCGGTTGAGAACATCGCCGCCGCTGCCGAGAATACGTTCGGCGCCGGAAATGTCGCCGCTCAGAGCACCGCCGGCCTGGCGCGCGGCCTCGACCAGGGCGGCGAGCTCGCTGCCACCGGCGAAGCCGAGATGCACGCTCGGCAGGAAGTGATCGTCGGCGACGATCGACTCGCCCTCGGCGGCGGTATTGACCAGGACCATGCCGCCGGCCCCGGCCGCCTTGACGTTGAAGCTCTTGGCCACGCGGGCATTGGTGCCGCGCTCGCAGATCACGATCTGGCCGTTGAAGGTGCCAGCGGCGAACGGATTGCTGGCCCCGGTCGGCGGAAAGTCGATGTCGCTGCCGATATTGCAATCGGCGTCGCCAAAATCCCGGGCATGCACGATCGGGCGATTGGCTAGCGCCGCGGTCAGGCCGGCGCCGACGAAATCGCGCGGCGTGGCGAGCCCGGTGCCCTGGACATTGCGCAGGCTTTCCTGGAAGCGACGGTTGCTGCTGATATTGGCCGCGGTGATCACCCAGGGCGCGTTGCCGGGCGAAGTCACGGTGCCGGGGCCGGGGCCTTCATTGCCGGCGGCGACCACGCCGACGATGCCAGCCGCGCGCGCATTCAAAAACAACCCGGCGTCGTCCTGACTGCCGCTGCCGAGGTCGGCCCAGGGATTGCGCGCCTCGCCACCGATCGAATAATTGACCACATCGACGCCATCGGCAGTGGCCTGGTCAAGCGCCGCGGCGAGTGCGCTGAACGGGCAGTCGACGCCTTCGGTACCGCAGGCCTTGTACATGATCAGGTTGGCGTGCGGCGCCACCCCGGACAGATTGAGCGGCAACAGGCCGGACTGGCCGCTGGCGACATAAAAATTGCCGGCGGCGGTGCTGGCGACATGGCTGCCGTGGCCGTCGATGTCGGCGCCTTTCTGGCTGTCTGGTTCATCGACGAAGTCGTAGATGCCGATCAGCTTGTCGTTGCAGCGGGTCTCGCCTTGCTGGTTGCACAGGCCGAAGCGGCGGCCACGCGGATTGCTGTGATTGAAGCCGTCGGCGCCGATATCGGCAAACGCCGGATGGCTGGCGTTGATGCCGGTATCGATCACCCCGATCACCACGCCCTCGCCCTTGGTCTGCAGGGCGGAACCGGGCACCGTGCCATTCCACAGCAGCGGCGCTTCGATGAAGGCCGGGCCGGCATCGGTCAGCGGGCGGCGCTTGAAGTCTTCGCGCACCGCGGCCACGCCGGGCATCAAGCGCAAGCGCGCGGCCTCGACTGGATCGAGCCTGAGCGCCACGCCATTGCTGAGATAGCGGTAGCGAAAGCGCGCTGCCAGCGCCCGCCCGAGCAGGTTCGCGGCAGCGGCGAGCGCTTGATCCTGCTGGCGGTTGAGATAGGCGACATAGCGCTTCGCATCGACGCCATCGGCATGGAAGCGGCGCTTGCCGGTGGCCGCGGTCGGCCTAAGGCCCAGCGCCTTGGCCGCCGGGACCTGTGCAGTCGAGGTGAAGCGCGTCGCCGGTGGGTCGCGGAAGAACACCAAAAAAGTGCGTGTGGTTTCGGCGCTGGCTGATGCATCGTCTGCGGTCGCGGCGCTGGGCACTTGCGGCAAACTGGCAAGCGCGGCGAGCGCAAGGCCGAACAGGCCGGAAATCCAGGGCAGGCGAGCGTTCATGGCAAGTCTCCTGCGCCGAACCATCAGCGCCATCAGCGGATTTTGACACAGCGCGATGCAGTGGCAAGCAAACCGCGACCTGATTAGCCCCGAATCTCAGCCAGGGAACCCAAGGACCGTTCGTGCTGAGCGTAGCTCGCGCAGCGGGCGAAGTCGAAGCACCTCTCGGGACCCTTCGACTTCGCGCCTACGGCGCTACGCTCAGGGCGAACGGGTA
>JBGSKT010000190.1:0-2464 GCA_041741075.1 Lysobacterales bacterium | reverse complement strand
GGGGCCCAGTCCCGGCGTCGACGTGGTGCCCAGCACTGGGCCCCGGCGTTCGCCGGGGCGACGGCAATGCCCGTCTCCAGACTCCCGCTCCCCCACTCCCGAATCTCAACTCCCGCCAATTCAATACACCAGAAACTCCGCCCGGCAGCCCCGGTCCACCCAGATCGCATTGCGATCCGACCACCAGCTGCGGCCCTCGATGCAGGCGGCACGACTGAGTTGGCGGTTGAGCTTGACGCCATAGACGGTATTGGCCGGGCAGTATTGGCGACGTTCCTGGATCGACTCGCACACCAGCAATTGCGGTTGGCGGGTACGCACTACGGCGAAGGCGCCACGACAGCCACGGTCGACCCACACGCTGCTGCGGTCGAAGCCCCAGCTCTGGCCCTGCACGCAGGCGGCCTTGCTGATCCGCCGCTGCAAGACCACGCGATCACGGCCGACCGGCAAGCGGCAGCGCTCATAATGCTTCTTGATCGAGCGACACTCCACTGTGGCGATGATGTCGTGGCCGTAGTCCTCGCCCTGACCCGGATAACCGGGCCGGCCCGGGCCATTGCCGGGATATCCGCCGTCACCGGGGCGGTTACCGGGATGTCCCTGGCCACCGGGGCGATCACCCGGGTAGCCGGCGTCGGCACGACCAATCTGGAATTCGGCGGAACAGCCGTCGCTGACCCAAATGCCGCGCTGGTTGTAACCGAAGCTACGGCCCTCGACGCAGCGATTGCGGGATAGTTCGCGCAGCAGCCGCACACCCGCCTGGGTATCGGCGCGGCATTCGCTGTAACGATCACCGAGTGACTCGCAACGGATCAGGGCAAAGGTGGTTTGCTTGGCTTGCGGCTGGGCCTGGGCCCGGACCGGGGCGACGGCGAGGACGGCCACCGCGAGTGCGACCGTAAACAGAAACGTGCGTTGCATGGGGTGCTCCTTCCATGTTGTGGAACGCAGATTGTGCGCGCTTGCTGCGGATTGGACAATGCGCGGCGCTGACCGGAGGACGGATGACGGAGGAAAGCAAGTGCAGCTGCGCTTGTTTCGGCACTTCTGTCGTCCGTCTTCTGTCCTCTCGACCGGATGCGCAGCGCTTATCCACCCCGCCTTGGTTGGGCCGGGCTGCGCCTTTTCGCCCGGTGGCGGTGCTCAATCGCCGAGTTCGATCTCGTCGACGCCGATGTAGTGGTTGACCGCATGTACTGCGGCATCCAGCGCCGGCGTCAGTTGCGGCGCGTACAGCAGATCGCGGTCGATGCGTTCCATCCAGCCAAACAGGGCATGCCGCAAATGCTCGGCGGTACGCACGAATTGGCGGGCGTCATTGAGGATTCGGGTGAACTCGGTGCGGGTCGGAGCGGTGCCGAGTGCTGCGAACAATTCACCGAAGCGGGCAAACATCTCGCGTGCGTCCGGGTCGAGGCCAAATTCCTCGGGACGGAAATCGAAGCGCCCATCGCTGCTGTCGGCCCACAGCCGGAAGCACAGGTGCGCAAGCGAGTGGTAGATCGGCTGTTCGGAAATCAGCATGACCAGCAAATGCCGGGCGTGGGCGCGGACCGTGGCATTGCCGGCGTCCCATTCGCGGCTTTGCGCGAAGCGGAACAGGCGCATCTGGTCGGCGAACGGCGCCGCCTGCAACTGGTCGAGGATCAGCACCGTGCGCTCCGCTTCGGAAAACGCGCAGGCTTCGATCAGGATGCGGTCGAAGCTACTGAGCGGCGGCTCGGCCGGGCTGCTGTCGTCCGGCGCCACCGGCGCGGACGCTGGCGGCGGTGGTTGCGGTTGCGGCTGCGAAAAATCCAGATACAGGATGTGCGGGTAGGCCAGCGCATGGGCGAGCGCATTGGCCAGCGCGGTCTTGCGCCGCCCGGACGCGCCGGCGATCTGCAGGCAGCGCAGGTGGTCGATCCCGGCGGCGAACAGGGACCGCAACGGAAACTCGTAGTCGTCGTTCGATTCGAAGCCGTGTTCGGCCAGTTGTTGACGCAGGGCCATTGGGGCGGGGCGATCGGCTAGCCGGGGCGGGGTGGACAAGCGTAGCGCATCCGGTCCAGACGACAGAAGACCGAATTCAGACCGGCGAAAGTGGGTGGATGAGCGTAGCCCATCCACCCAGAACTTCCGCAGCGTTTATCCGGCCTAGATCCGCTCGTCGGGCCGCGGTCCGCGCTCCGCGCTCGTGTGGGCCGGATCGGGCGCCGGCGCTTCCGCCGGGGCGTCGGTCACGGCCGGTGTGGCCGTTAGCGGCCCGGTCACGATCGGCACTGGGCTGTGCGCGGCGATGCTCACCGCGATCGACAAGGGATTCGGCCGGGGGATATCGATCATCGGGCGCCTGGGCGGGGCTGCCCGCATCGGCTCACGTGGCGGCGTGGGGACGGTTGCTGCCGGAGTGGGCGTCGGCGCCGGTGCGACGTCCGTCGTTTCCGGTGTCGGCGTCGGTGTCGGTGTCGGTGTCGGT
>JBGSKT010000189.1:0-7177 GCA_041741075.1 Lysobacterales bacterium | reverse complement strand
TGCTTCGACCACCGACACCCGACTCCCGACTCCCGACCGCTCGCGCGGATGCGCTACGCTTGTCCTTCCCCTACCCTTCGACGGACAACGCCCATGACCCTGCGTTCCCTGCTTGTTGCCAGTTTCGGCCTGGCGCTGCTGCCGATCCCCGCGGCCCGCGCCGTGGATGCCACCGCGCCCGCGACCACGGTGTTGCGCTGCGGTCAGGTCATCGACAGCGCCGGCGGCAAGGCGTTGCCGGCACAGTCGGTAGTGATCGAAAACGGCCGGATCAGCCAGGTGCTGCCCGGACTGGACGCCGAGGTCGGCGCGGCCCGCGAAATCGACCTTGGCGCCTACACCTGCCTGCCCGGGCTGACCGACCTGCACGTGCACCTGTCCGGCCAGCAGAGCAAGGATTCCTACTCCGAAGGCTTCCGCCTGAATCCGGCCGACTACGCCCTGCGCGGCGCGCTGTACGCCGAACGCACCCTGCTCGCCGGATTCACCAGCGTGCGCGATCTTGGCGCCCCCGATGGCGTCGCGATATCGCTGCGCAATGCGATAAATGCCGGCTCCATCAAGGGCCCACGCATCTATGCCGCCGGCAAGTCGATCGCCAGTACCGGCGGCCACGCAGATCCGCGCAATGGCATCAACCAGGATCTGCTACACGCACTCGGTTATCCGGAACCCGAAGACGGCGTGGTCGACAGCGTCGATGAGGCGCGCAAGGCGGTGCGGGCGCGCTACAAGGAAGGTGCCGATGTCATCAAGATTACCGCTACCGGCGGCGTGCTGAGCTACGCCAAAAGCGCCGACAACCCGCAATTCACGGTCGAAGAAATCAAGGCAATCGTCGCCACCGCACATGATTACGGCTACACCGTAGCCGCGCACGCGCACGGTGCCGAGGGCATCAAGCGCGCGGTGTTGGGCGGGGTCACCACGATCGAACACGGCACCTATATCAACGACGAGATCATCCAGCTGATGAAGGCGCGCGGCACCTATCTGGTGCCGACCCTGCTGGCCGGCGCCTACGTTTCCGAAAAAGCCAAAATCGATGGCTGGTTCCCGGACATCGTGCGGCCCAAGGCGGCCGCGGTCGGCGCCCAGATCCAGGCCGCATTCGCGCACGCCTATGCACAGGGCGTGCCGTTCGCATTCGGCACCGACAGCGGCGTCTCCGCCCATGGCGACAATGCGCGTGAATTCGAGCTGCTGGTCGCCGCCGGGGTCAGCCCGGCCGCCGCGATCCGCGCCGCCACCATCACCCCGGCCACGATCCTCGGGGTCGGCAAGGATTCCGGGCAGATCGCCAGCGGCCAGTTTGCCGACCTGATCGCGGTCCGTGGCAATCCGCTGGACAACATCAAAGTGCTGCGTGACGTGCGCTTCGTGATGAAGAACGGCGTGATCTACAAGCAAGATGGCGACGCCGTCAGTGCACCTTGAATCGGGCCGCGGCGCCCGCATCTGCCGAACTCACCGAACCGGAACAAGCCATGAGCGCCGCGCCCTTCGTTTTTGATGTCACCCAGGCCGATTTTGAAGAAAAGGTCATCACCGCTTCGACCCAGCACCCGGTGCTGGTCGATTTCTGGGCGCCCTGGTGCGCGCCGTGCAAGCAGCTGACGCCGATCATTGAAAAAGTGGTCGCAGCAGAAAACGGCCGGGTCACCCTGGCCAAGGTCAACACCGATGAGCAAAGCCAGCTAGCCGCCATTTTTGGCGTGCGCTCGCTGCCCACGGTGATGCTGATCAAGAACGGCCAGCCGGTCGACGGCTTCATGGGCGCCCAGCCGGAGGCGGTGGTCAGAGAGTGGTTGGCACCGCACCTGGCAGGCATCGAGCCCGCTGCCGACGGCGCGGACGATGACGAAGCAGGCTTCGCTGAGGTAATGAGTCCGGAGCAGCAACTGGCTGCTGCCCGTGATGCGATCCGCGCCGAACCGGACAAACCCGAGCTGCATCTGGACCTGATCGCGGCGCTGCTGGCCAACGCCGAACCGGGCAAGGCCGAGATCGGCGAGGCCGAACGCGAGCTCGACTCGTTGCCGGCCAATCTGGCCAACCACGACCAGGCGGTACGTGCGCGGGCACAGCTTGAATTCGCCCGAGTGCTTGCCGATGCGCCCACTGTCGCCGAACTCGAGGCGCAGCTTGCTGGCAGCGAAGACAACCACCAGGCACGGCACCAGTTGGCCGCGCGCCGACTGCTGGCCGGCGAAGCCGAGGCCGCGCTCGATGGTCTGCTCGATATCATGCGCCGCGACCGCAAGTGGCAAGACGACCAGGCGCGCAAATCGCTGATCGCGGCCTTCCATCTGGTCGCCGACGCCGATCTGGTCAGCCGCACCCGGCGCCGGATGGCGGCGTTGTTGTTTTGATTAGAAGCGGTTTTAGGTTTTACGTTTTAGATTTTACATTCTCTCGCGGTGGCCGTCGGCAGCCCAGCTTGCCTAAAACCTAAAACCTAAAACCGCCCTTCCCCACTATCCTTCTCCCATGCCACGTCGCCTGCAACGCTATTTCCTGACCGGGGTGCTGACCATCCTGCCGCTGTGGTTGACCTGGATTGTGTTCCGCTTCGTGCTGGATGCGCTCGGCTATATTTCCGCGCCCTGGATCAAGGGCGTGCTGCTGCCGCTGGCACGGCTCGCCCCGGGCGTGTTCGGCTGGCTGGAATTGGCGGCGGTCCAGACGGTGCTTGGCGCGGTGATGTCGCTGCTGTTCATCCTGGCCACCGGCCTGTTCGCCACCCGCGTGGTCGGGCAGCGGGTGATCAAGTGGTTCGAGGGCTGGCTGTACCGGTTTCCGCTGGCGCAGACCGTGTACGGCGGAGTCAAGCATCTGTTGGAAGCGATCCAGACCACGCCGGACGGCACCCAGCGCGTGGTCCTGATCGACTTTCCCTCGGCCGAAATGAAAACCGTGGGCCTGGTCACGCGCACCATCAAAGACACCCTGACCGGCGAGGAGCTGGCCGCGGTGTATGTGCCGACCACACCCAATCCGACCTCGGGCTATCTGGAAATCGTGCCGGTGTCGAAACTCACCCCGACCGACTGGAGCGTCGATCAGGCGATGGCCTTCATCATCTCCGGCGGCGCCAAGTCGCCGGACACGATCCCGTTTACCCGACCGGTCAAACCGTGAACCTCGAGGATCCGCGCAGCCAGCGCCTGTTCCTGGTGCTGACCGGGCTGTTCATCACCAATGTGATCCTGGCCGAGTTCGTCGGCGTCAAGATTTTCGCGCTGGAACCGACGCTCGGCATCGACACGCTGGACTGGCGCCTGTTCGGCCAGAATGGCTCGCTCAGCTTCACCGCCGGGGTGATGTTGTGGCCGGTGGTGTTCGTGATGACCGACCTGATCAACGAATACTTCGGCCCGCGCGGGGTGCGCTTCATCTCCTGGCTGGCGGTCGGCCTGATCGTGTACGCCTTCGCCTTCGCCTATCTGGCGATCGCCCTGGTGCCAGCCGGATGGTGGATCACCATCGGCGCCGGGAGCGGCGTGCCGGATATGCAGGCGGCGTTTGCAGCGATCTTCGGTCAGGCCTTGTGGACTATCGTCGGTTCGGTGATCGCCTTCCTGCTCGGCCAGCTGATCGACGTCTGGGTGTTTCAGCGCATCCGTCGCTGGACCGGCCCGCACTGGCTCGGCCTGCGCGCCACCGGTTCGACCCTGGTCTCGCAATTCATCGACAGTTTCGTGGTGCTGTACATCGCCTTCGTGCTCGGACCGCAGCACTGGCCGATCAGCCTGTTTCTCGCCGTCGGCACCGTCAACTACCTGTACAAGGGCGTGGTCGCGGTGCTGGCGACACCGGTGTTGTATCTGGTACACAACCTGATCGACCGTTATCTCGGCCCGGCCGAATCCGCACGGCTGCGCGCGTCGGCGATCGGCGCCTAAGCTCGGCCGGAGCCGAAGTCGAAAGCCAGTCTGGCGATCAGGGCGCTGACCACGATCAGGAACACCAGCCGGATGAAGCGGCTGCCCTTGAGGATGGCCAGCCGGCTGCCAAAATGGTTGCCGAGCATATTGCCGACGATCAACGGCAGCACCGCCGACCAGACCACGAAACCGGCCACCATCAGCACCAGCCAGGAGCTGAGATCGGCGGCGACATTGGCCAGTTTCGACACCGCCGAAGCACGCAGAAAATCCAGGCCGAGCACGCCGACGAAGGCAAACACCATCAGCACCCCGGTGCCAGGTCCGATCAGCCCGTTGTAGAAACCGGTGGCCGCGCCGACCAGCGCGGCACGGCGCAGGCCGACTTCGGGGGGTGGCTGCGGTTTCAGGGTCTGGCCCAGGTCTTTGCGCAGAAAGGTGTAGACCGCGAGCACCACACACAGCCCCAGCACCACCGCCTTGAGCAGGCCGGCATCGACGCGGGTGGCGAGCGCGGCGCCTACGCTTGACAGCAGCGCGGCGGCGGCGCAGCCGCCGACCAGAATGCCGCGTTGTACCCGAACCGAGTTCAGATAATTGCGCGCGGCCACACTGGAGCCGAAGATCGAGCTGGTGCGCTGGGTGGCGATCACCTGCAGGATGGAAAATTCCGGAAACAGATTCAGCATCGCCGGGGTCATGATCAGCCCGCCACCGCCGACGATGCTGTCCAGGAATCCGGCCGCGAATCCGGCAGCGGTGGCCGCCAGCAGGAGATCGGGGCTCATCGCTTCGGCTTCAGCGCGGACGCATGCCGCCGGGGCCGATACCGGCGGCGCCCATCATCCCCTGCATCTGCCGCAGCATGCCCTTCATGCCGCCGCCGGCGATCTTGGACATCATCTTTTCCATCTGCTGATATTGCTTGAGCAGACGGTTGACATCGGCCGGCTGGGTGCCGGAGCCGCGCGCCACCCGGAGCTTGCGCGAGCCCTTGAGCAGATCCGGATGCCGGCGTTCCTTTTTGGTCATCGAATTGATGATCGCGATCATCCGATCGACATCGCGGTTGTTGACCTTGTCCTTCATGTGCGCCGGCACCTGGGCCATGCCCGGCAGTTTGTCCATCAGCCCGCTCAGGCCGCCCATGGACTGCATCTGCGCCAACTGGTCGCGCATGTCGGACAGGTCGAAGCGCTTGCCCTTCATCACCTTTTCGGCGAGCTTCTGGGCTTTCTCATGATCGACCTTGCGCTCGACTTCCTCGACCAGGGACAGCACATCGCCCATGTCCAGGATGCGCGAGGCGGCGCGATCCGGGTAGAACGGCTCCAGCGCGTCGGGCTTCTCGCCGGCGCCAACGAACTTGATCGGACGACCGGTGATGTAGCGCACCGACAGCGCGGCACCGCCGCGGGCATCGCCATCGGTCTTGGTCAGGATCACCCCGGTCAGCGGCAGCGCCGCGCTGAACGCCTTCGCGGTATTGGCCGCGTCCTGGCCGGTCATGGCATCGACCACGAACAGGGTCTCGATCGGCTGCAAGGTCTGATGCAACGCGGCGATCTCTTCCATCATCGCGGCATCGACCGCGAGCCGGCCGGCGGTGTCTACGATCAGCACGTCGGCGTAGTTCTTGCGCGCGGCGTCGAGCGCGGCCTCAGCGATACTGACCGGTGCCTGGCCCGGCGCGCTCTCGTGGAACAACGCACCGACCTGGCCGGCCAGGGTCTGCAATTGCAGGATGGCGGCCGGACGATAGACGTCGGTCGACACCACCATCACTTTCTTCTTGCGCCGATCGTGCAGATGCTTGGCGAGCTTGGCCACCGTGGTGGTCTTGCCGGCGCCCTGCAGACCGGCCATCAGGATCACCGCCGGAGCCGGGCAATTCAGATTGAGCTCGGCATTGGCCGCTCCCATCACCGCGGTCAGCTCCTGCTGCACCACCTTGACCAGGGCCTGACCCGGGCTCAGGCTCTTCAGCACGTCCTGCCCGACCGCGCGCTGCTTGATCCGCGCGATCAGCGCCGTCACCACCGGCAGCGCCACATCCGCCTCGATCAGCGCGACCCGCACCTCGCGGGTGGCCTCACGGATATTTTCGTCGGTCAGACGCGCGCGCCCGCGCAATTTCTGCATGGCGCCGGACAGGCGCGAACTCAGGGACTCGAACATCGAAGGACCATCCACCAGGCGGGCCGACCATTATCGCAGACTTCAGCGAAGCGCTGGGAGCGGCGTCTGCGAACGCCGAGCACCTGGGAGCGCCGAGCACCAGCTCGGCAGTTTTTGGATTGTCGGCTCTTCGTGGAAACGTGTGGGTACTTTCGTTGATTTTTCACAGCTCCGGCAGCATGCAGGTCAGCACCTTGCCGCACGTTCGGCAGTCGATCCGGCGCACCTCGAACGCCAGCCACACCCGGGTGTCGCCGCAGGACAAGTCGCGGATCTGCCGGAGCTTGCAGTCGTACCAACCCGATTGCGTCCGACCGCAACACCCGCAGACGCTTTTTTTGGCGTCGAACCAGTGTGACCACCCGTGCCTTGGGGTCGCCGAACACCCCCTTGACCGTCGCCTGCGCGCGAAAGCCGGGGAACCGATAGGCGTCGAGCAGACGCCGGGGACGCCTGGTTGAAGTAGCCATCAGCAAAGCGTGACAGATTTCAAGCCAACGCTGAAGCCAGCAAAGCCTTATGCTGTATGGGCTGCGGCACCATCACCGGGTGCCAGCCACCCACACGTTTCCACGAAGAGCCAGATTGCCGAGCTGGTGCTCGGCGCTCCCGGAAATGCCAATGCAAAACTTGCCGAGCTGGTGCTCGGCGCGCCCAGATTCGGCGCGCCCGGGTATCTGTCGTTATCTGTCTGGCCATGCGAAACTGTGCGGATGCGCCTGCTTCCGTTCATCATTGCTGCCCTGCTCTATGTCCTGCTGACCCTGCCGCTGTGGCGCGGCGCAGTCCTCGACGAGCGCGGGCGGCGTTTGTTTCTGGCCTTGGGCGGGGTGGCGCTGGCCGCGCACTTGCTCAGTCTGTACGCCGATGCCCGCGCCGCCGGCGGCGTACATCTGCACTTTTTTGCCGCGCTCAACTGGGTCAGTGCCGGCATGGTCGCGGCACTGCTGGTGGCGACAGCGATCAAGCCGTTCGAACGCCTGTGCCTGGTGGTGTTTCCGATCGCCAGCGGCGCGCTGATGCTGGAAGCCCTGTGGGGTGCACCGACCGGACCGGGCGCGGCCTTGAGCGACTGGCACATCGCCCTGCACGCGACGCTGGCGCTGTCGGCC
>JBGSKT010000188.1:0-1725 GCA_041741075.1 Lysobacterales bacterium | reverse complement strand
GGTGTGTGGCCATCGGCGCGCCCATGGCGCCCAGTCCGACCCAGCCGACTTTGATCATGGTCCTGCTCCGTTCGCCCGTACCGATAAGTGTAGGGTGGATAAGCGCAGCGCATCCACCGTTCGCACGACGGAGGACAGAAGACCGAGGGCTGAGGACAGAAAACAGAGGACAGCGCGAGCCGTCGCCCCGGCGAACGCCGGGGCCCAGTGTTGGATGCGGCGAGAAGATCGAGCACTGGGTCCAGGCGTTCGCCGGGACGACGCCGGGTACTGGGTGCCGGCGTTCGCCGGGACGACGCTGGATACTGGGTCCAAGCGTTCGCCGGGACGACGCCGGGTACTGGGTGCCGGCGTTCGCCGGGACGACGCCGGATTCAGAGGACGCCGCGCGCCTTGCTATGCTCGCGCCCTTGCCGCCAACCCGGGTCGTGCCGAACATGTTGAACCGATGGGCCGATCGCATCGAGGGCCTGCTGCGCACGCTGGAGCGTGGGCTGGGCTGGCTGCTGCTGCTGATGCTGGTGCTGATGTTCGCGAGCGTGCTGCTGCGCTATCTGTTGCCCTGGTTCGGCTGGCGCTTCGAGTCGATCGCGCTGTCCGAGGCAGTGCTGGTGCTGCACAGCGCGGTGTTCCTGCTCGGCGTCGCGGTGGCGGTCGGTAGCAATCAGCATGTCCGCGTGGACTTGCTGCATGCGCGCTTCTCGGCGCGCACGCGGGCCGCGATCGAGCTCGCCGGCACCCTGTTGCTGCTGCTGCCGTTTGCCCTGGTGCTGATCGTGCAGAGCCTCGACTATGTGGCGGCGTCGTTCGGCATGCGCGAGTCTTCGCAGGACGCCAGCGGCCTGCCCGCCGTGTACCTGTGGAAGGCATTGATCCCGCTCACCGGCGTGCTGCTGCTGATTGCGGCGCTCGGCCAGCTGCTGCGCCAGATTCGCGCCTGGCGCGACGCCACCGGCACAGCGGGCGCGGCGTCATGAGTGGCGGCGAAATCGCCCTGCTGATGTTTGCGGTGCTGTGTGCGGCACTGCTGATCGGCTATCCGGTCGCGTTCACCCTGGCCGGGGTGGGGCTCGCCTTTGCTGCGGTCGGCAGCCTGACCGGCGCATTCGATCCGGCCTTCCTGGCGGCGCTGCCGAACCGGGTGTTCGGCATCATGGGCAATGCCACCCTGCTCGCGGTGCCGCTGTTCGTGTTCATGGGCGTGACCCTGGAGCGCGCCCGCATCGCCGATGGCCTGCTGCAGTCGCTGGGTTCGCTGTTCGGCGGGCTGCGCGGCGGACTGGCGGTATCGGTGATGCTGGTCGGTGCGCTGCTCGCCGCTTCGACCGGCATCGTCGGCGCGACCGTGGTGACCATGGGCCTGATCTCGCTGCCGACCATGCTGCGTTTTGGCTACGACCCGAAGCTCGCCTGCGGCACCATCTGCGCCGCCGGCACCCTGGGCCAGATCATCCCACCCTCGATCGTGCTGGTGTTGCTCGGCGACGTGCTCGGCAACGCCTACCAGCAGGCCCAGCTCAAACTCGGCGTGTTCAGTCCGAAGTCGGTGTCGGTCGGCGAATTGTTCCTGGGCGCCCTGCTGCCGGGCTTGCTGCTGGTCGCCTGTTATGTCGCCTACATCCTGTGGGTGGCCTGGCGTGAACCGCTGCGTGCGCCGGCCCTGCCGCTCGCCCAGCGCAGCGCGATCGGCTGGCGATCGCTGCTCCAGGCCCTGGTCGCACCGCT
>JBGSKT010000187.1:0-2439 GCA_041741075.1 Lysobacterales bacterium | reverse complement strand
GCGTGCGTTCGGCGTCGGCGCCCGCCATTTCGAGGACCAGCCGACGCTGATCGGCGCACTCCGGGCCGACCTGGCGACCGGCGCCACGGTGTTGGTCAAGGGTTCGCGCGGATCGGCCATGGAACGCGTAGTCGCCGCCCTGCGCGGAACCGACCAGGGAGAGTCGACCCATGTTGCTTGAACTGTTCGCCTGGCTGAAACCGCACATCAGCGGATTCAATCTGTTCCAGTACCTGACCCTGCGCGCGATCCTGTCGGCGTTGACCGCGCTTGCCGTCTCGCTCGCCGCCGGCCCGGCGGTAATCCGCAAGCTGGCCGAATACAAGGTCGGCCAGATGATCCGCTCCGACGGCCCGCAGTCGCATTTCTCGAAAGCCGGCACGCCGACCATGGGCGGCGCCCTGATCCTGATCGCGGTGCTAAGCGCGACCTTGCTGTGGGCCGACCTGCGCAACCGCTACGTCTGGGTGGTGCTGTTCGTGCTGGTCGGCTTTGGCCTGATCGGCTGGATCGATGATTACCGCAAGCTGGTGCTGAAAGACAGCCGCGGCCTGCCGGCGCGCTGGAAATACCTGCTGCAGTCGCTGTTCGGGCTGGTCGCCGCGGTCTGGCTGTACCGTAGCGCCGACGTGGCGGCGGCGACCACGCTGTACCTGCCGCTATTGAAGAACTTCGCCTGGCCGCTCGGCATGGGTTTCATCGTGGTCGCCTATTTCTGGCTGGTCGGCTTCTCCAATGCGGTCAACCTGACCGACGGTCTCGATGGCCTGGCGATCATGCCAACGGTGCTGGTCAGTGCCGCGCTCGGAGTGTTCGCCTATGTCGCCGGCAATGCCGTGTTCTCGCATTACCTGGGCGTGCCTTCGATTCCGGGCGCCGGCGAACTGACCATCTTCTGCGCCGCGCTGGGCGGTGCCGGGCTCGGTTTCCTGTGGTTCAACACCTACCCGGCGCAGGTGTTCATGGGCGATGTCGGTGCGCTCGCGGTCGGCGCGGCGCTCGGCGCGGTCGCGGTGATCGTGCGTCAGGAACTGGTGCTGGTGCTGATGGGCGGCGTGTTCGTGATCGAGACGTTGTCGGTGATGATCCAGGTGGCGAGCTTCAAGTTGACCGGCAAGCGCGTGTTCCGCATGGCCCCGATCCACCACCACTACGAGCTCAAGGGCTGGCCGGAGCCGCGCGTGATCGTGCGCTTCTGGATCATCAGCGTGATCCTGGTTCTGCTCGGTCTGGCGACCCTGAAGGTGCGCTGAGATGAGCACCTGGACCGCCCCGCTGCAAGCCCTGCGCCGCGAGCAATTGCGCGGCCGACTCGACCCGTGGCTGCTGGCCACGGCGATCGCGCTGGCCGCCTTCGGCGTGGTCATGGTCGCCTCCAGTTCGATCGCGGTGGCCGAAGGCGAAGGCGACGGCCCGTACTATTTCCTGCTCCGTCACCTGGTCTTTCTGGCGCTCGGCTGCGGCCTCGCCGGCGCCGCCACCCTGGTGCCGATGGCGTTCTGGAATCGGCACAGTCGAGTATTGCTGTTGTTCGGCTTCCTGCTGCTGCTGCTGGTGTTCCTGCCGGTGCTCGGCGTGCGCATCAATGGCGCGCGCCGCTGGTTGCGCCTCGGCCTGGCCAATTTTCAGGTGGTCGAGGCGGTGAAGCTGCTGCTGATCCTGTACCTGGCGAGCTATCTGGTACGCTTTCAGGGCGAGGTCCAGCATCGTCTCGGTGCCATCGTCAAACCGCTCGGGGTGACCGCGTTGATGGTGCTGTGCCTGCTCGCGCAGCCGGACTTCGGCAGTTCCGCCCTGTTGATCGCGATTACCTTCGGCATGATCTGGCTGGCCGGCGCGCGCCTGCGCGATCTCGGCGTGCTGGCGCTCACGGCGACGCCGATGATGGCCTGGGCGGCGCTGTCCGAGGGCTACCGGATCAAGCGGCTGACGTCGTTTATGGATCCCTGGCAGGACCCGTACGACAGTGGCTTCCAGTTGGTCCAGGCGCTGATCGCAGTCGGCCGCGGCGAGTGGTTCGGGGTCGGGCTCGGCGGCAGCGTACAGAAACTGTTCTACCTGCCGGAGGCGCACACCGATTTCATTTTTGCGGTGATCGCCGAGGAGTTCGGCCTGCTCGGCGTAGTGCTGGTGATCGCGGCCTTTGCCTTGCTGTGCGGACGTCTGTTTGTGCTCGGCAAGCGGGCGGTCGCACAACATCTTGGCTTCGCCGGTTTTGTTTGCTACGGCGTCGGATTGTGGATCGCGACGCAGGCGCTGGTGTCGATCGGGGTCAATCTGGGCGTTCTGCCGACCAAGGGTCTGACCCTGCCGCTGATCAGCTCGGGTGGCTCCAGCCTGCTGATGACCTGTGCCGCGCTGGGCGTCTGCCTGCGCGTCGGCCTGGAGCTCTCCCGCGCACAGGCGGTCGCCGCGATCACGCCGGCCAATGCGGCCGGC
>JBGSKT010000186.1:0-3468 GCA_041741075.1 Lysobacterales bacterium | reverse complement strand
AGTAGGCAAGCAAGGCCCGGCCCTGGCCCTGCGCACGCGCCAGCTCGGGTATCAGCAGGCCGAAGCTCTGGCCGACCAGCTCGGACGCGGCGTAGCCGAACATGCGCTCCGCTGCCGGATTGACCTTTTCGATGATCTCGGCCTCGGCGTGGATGGTGATGATGCCATCGGCCGCGGTGTTGAGTATGGTCTGGATCAGCGCGGCGCTGTCGCGCAGCGCCTGCTGCGCAGCGTATTCGCCGGTGACATCGCGGAACACCAGCACGGCACCGATCACCTGGTCGTCGCGGTCGCGGATCGGCGCACAACTGTCGGCGATATCGCATTCGCTGCCGTCGCGGGCGATCAGCACGGTATGGTTGGCGAGCCCCTGGATGGTGCCGTGCGCCAGGGTTTCAATGACCGGAATCGTCGCTTCCCGGCGGGTTTCCTTGTTGACGATGCGAAACACCGCGCTGACCGGTCGGCCGTAGGCCTCGGCCTGGCGCCAGCCGGTCAGGCGTTCGGCCAGCGGATTCAACAGGGTGATGCAGGCCGCGGCGTCGGTGGCGATCACCCCGTCGCCGATCGAGTTCAGCGTGACCCAGAGCTTTTCCTCGCTCACGCGCAGATCGAGGTTGGTTTGCTGCAGGCGCTGGTTGGTCTGCTCCTGGATCTCCAGCAGGTACTGGCGTTCGGCTTCGGCCTGCTTGCGGGCGGTGTTGTCGGTGCCGATCAGCAGATAGCCGATGATCGCATCCCCGGCATCGCGCAGTGCGGTCACCGAAACCAGGGCCGGAATACGGCCGCCATCCTTGCGCACATAGGTCAGTTCGTAGATATCCTCGATGCCGCGCGCGGCCTTGAACACCAGCGCCTGGAATCCCGGCGAGATCGGGGTAGCCAATTCGCTGCTCAGCGCCTCGGCGCGCGCAATCAGTTCGGCGGGATCGGATAGCTCGGCCGGGGTAACGCGGTTCACCACCTCGGCGGCGGCATAACCCAGCATCCGTTGGGCGCCGACATTGAACAGCTGGATTACCCCCCTGGCGTCGGTGGCAATGCTGGAAAAAGTCGCGCTGTTGAAAATGGCGACCTGCAGGGCATCGGCCTTGAGCAGCGCCTCCTGGCGGCGCCCCTCGCCGCCCACGGCCGCGCCTTCCTGCGGGTCAGCGGTGGCGGGGCTTGCGGTGGATTTGCGCATGTTCGGGTTCCAGGAGGAGGTTTGCGACGGCGGCAAAGCATTTGCCAACCGGGCGATGCCCCGGAGTATGGTCTAGGCCAGCAGGCGGCGATAGTCTTCGCTCACCGCCCGATAGCACTCGCAGGAAACCGCTTCCAGGCCATGGCGATCGAGCACGCTGATTTCGCCGCGCGAATAGCCGATCAACCGCCGCCTGCGCAGCCGCCCGGCGGCGATGGTCACCGCACCGCGCTGCACGCCGAGCATGTCGGCAAGAAACTGGTGGGTAAGATGAAAGTGGTCGGCGTGGGCGCGATCGTGGGTCATCAGCAGCCAGCGCGCCAGGCGGGCGTCCACTTCATGAAACCGGGTGCAGACCACCGCCTGGGCAAGCTGCGCCATGACCACGTAGGCATAGCGACGCAGTATCCGGTTCAGTGCCGGGCTGTCTTTTAGGGCATCTTGCAGATCGGCCGCGCCGACCCGCCAGGCACTGCCCTCGCCCTGCACCACCGCCCGCATCGGGATCCTGTCCACCCCGAGCACCAGGGTCACACCGAGCATGCCCTCGTTGCCGATCAGACCGATTTCCAGCGCTGGGTGATCGACCACCGCGGCCATGATCGAGATGAAACCGGTCAAGGGAAAATACAGATTCCGATACGGCTGGCCGTATTCGCCGAGCAGCTCACCGAACTCCAGTTCGACCTGTTCGCAACGGGCCAAAAAACGTTTTCGCTCGCGGCTCGGCATTGCTGCCAGCAGATGATTGCTAACAGGCGCGAGCATGCGGGTTGACATAGGCTTATCATACCGACCGGCGCGCCGGCCTTCCGTTCGGTACAGCACAGACGCCAGGATTGCCCCAAGACCGGAGGCCCGCTGCCGGTCGCTCAGCCGACGCTCGGCGGGTAGTTCAGCAACCGATCGGTCTCGCGCCTGACCACAGCGTAACACTCGCAGCTCAGGCGCTCGACCTGGCCGCGATCGAGCACCGTGATGTGGCCGCGGTGATATTCGATCGCGCCCTGCTTTTGCAGTCTGCCGGCGGCCTCGGTCACCCCCTCGCGGCGCACGCCGAGCATGTTCGCGATCAGTTCCTGGGTCATCACCAGCCGGTTGCCGCTCAGTCGGTCCAGAGACAGCAGCAGCCAGCGACACAACTGCTGGTCGATCGAGTGGTGGCGGTTGCAGACCGCGGTCTGCGCAATCTGCGTGATCAGCGACTGGGTGTAGCGCAGCAACAGAGTCAGCAGCTCGCCGTGGCGGTTGAATTCGTCCTTGAGCCGCTGCCCGAGCAGCCGGTAGCCGGATCCGGCGCTCTGCACGATCGCCCGGCTGGGGGTGCTCTCCCCGCCCATGAACAGCGAAATGCCGACCAGGCCTTCGTTGCCGACCACGGAAATCTCGGCCGAGGCGCCGTCTTCCATCACGTACAGCAAGGACACGATCGAATCGACCGGAAAATATACGTGGCGCAGGGTATCGCCGGATTCGTACAGCACCTTGCCGAGCGGCATCGCCACCAGTTCCAGATGCAGAAACAGGCGCTGCACGCAGTCCGGGTGCAGGGCGGCGAGCAGGTGGTTTTGCAATGGCGAAGGATTCATCGGCATCACTGGATTTTCACCCCGATCGGCCCGACCGCTCAGTGCGGCCTACCATTGTACACCCACAATCTGTCTACGCATAGGACGTACAGAATCCAGATTGACTGCATCCAGACAAGGCAATCTCCCTGGCGCCAGCGGCGGCGGCGTGTGCGCTTGCTAACCGACCGGGCCGCGGTTCTGCTTCAGGCTGGCGGCCCGGATATCGCCTAGCCAAGGAGCTGCCATGCGCAATTCTATACGAGTCGCCATCGACAGCTACCGCGCATTCATCCACTACCTTGGCCCACTCGACCCAACCACCACCCAGATGCTCAAGGAGATTCTCGTGGTGGAAGAGGAACACGCCGACGAGATGGCGGAATTTCTGACCGGCATGTCGCAGCCGGGCTGAGCTTCACCGGCATAGGTTGTGCTGGCGCAGCGACCGCGGAATAGGTTGTGCGGATCGACACACCTAGGTTTCGCCCCGCTCCCGGCGCCCTGCAGCTGCGCCACGAAACATTCCGAGCATCCTCACCGAAGCGCTGATCGACCGCACCACCCGCACGCCGATCAGCGCCACCGCCGCTTCGGCGAGCAAACGCCGAACCAGGGCCGGCTGCCGGGTCAGGAAACGCATGGTCATGCTGCGTGGATACGCCGCGGTGCCGGCCGTGGGCGGCGGTCCGATCTGCGCTGCAATGCGTGCCCGCT
>JBGSKT010000185.1:0-3330 GCA_041741075.1 Lysobacterales bacterium | reverse complement strand
GACCAGCCCGAGGACCGCGCTCAGAAAGCGCTGAAATTCCGGCAGCGGATCGGCCAGCGCTTGCGGACCGATCGGGTCGGCCGGGCTGGGCATGCCATTGCGGATGGAAGGTGAAACTGGGGTGTGGCTACTGGTCTTGTTCATGGCTCGCCCTGCACTGGAGGAAAAGACACCGCCGGCAGCGACACGGCTGCGCAGGCTTAGGCGCGGATTATCACCCGGCTGCGCAAGCTCGATCTGTGGGCTGGCGAACATTGCCCGCGTCCGCGGCGACACCGCCCTGGATCAGGCGCCACGAAGCATCGGTGGATGCGCCGGCTGACCGGCCAGCAGCCGCGCCGTCTCACGCTTGACCACGCCGTAGCATTCGCACACGCGTGCCTGCAGCGCCTCCCGGTCGAGCACGGCAATGTGGCCGCGCCGATAACGAATGCAGCCGGCCTGCTGCAAGACGCCGGCCGAGGCGGTGACGCTCTCGCGGCGCACGCCGAGCATGCTGGCGACCAGTTCCTGGGTCATCACCAGTTCCTGCTCGGGGGCACGATCGAGGGTGGTCAGCAGCCAGCGACACAACTGCTGTTCCACCGAATGATGGCGGTAGCAGGCTGCGGTCTGGGCGATCTGGGTCATCAGCACCTGGGTGTAGCGCAGCAGCAGATGCTGGAAAAATCCGCCGCGCTCGAATTCCTGCATCAGCCAGCTGCGTTCCAGCCGGTAGGCGTGGCCGGCGGTCTGCACCACCGCCGAACTGGTACTGCCGCCGCCGCCCAGAAACAGCGAGACGCCGACGATACCTTCGTTGCCGACGCCGGCCGACTCCGCCGATGCGCCCGAGGCCATTACGTGGTGCAGGGAAATGATCGCGGTGGTCGGAAAATGCGCCCACACCACGGTCCGGCCCGGTTCGTGCAGCATCTCGCCCAGCGGCAGCGACACCAGTTCCAGGTGTGCCGACAGAGATTCGAATTCCCTGGCTGGCAAGGCCGCCAGCAGCAGATTCTGCACGGGTCGGTGGGGATCGGTAGTGACCATGGCCAGGCGCGCGCTCATGAAGACTGCTTTGCCGACATTTCCACGCCGATGCCGCGATAGCCGATGAAGCGGCAACTGCGATCGAACATCGGCTCGCCGCTGACCCGGAACTGCTGGCGCGAACCATCGGCATGGCTGCGATCGAAGAGGAAATCCAGAAACGGCTGGCGGGCGGCGATCGCGGTGCGCAGCCGCTCGCGCTGGGATTCGTCCCAACCGTCCAGGCCGGTATCTTCCCGGTGGCCGGCCAATCCGTCGACCCGGATGCCGAGCATCTCCAGCACCGGTCCGGAAACCCTGCTGAAGTCGCCATTTTCGTCCTGTTCCCAGTACCAGTCCGAGGCCAGCTCGGTGAGGCTGCGATAACGCGCCTCGCTCTCGCGCAGTTCGGCGGTACGCTCGAGCACGGTCTGTTCGAGCCGGCGGTTGAAGTCTGCCAGCCGTTTGTACAGCAGGCGCACCTCCAGCAGGTTGTGGATCCGCGCCTTGACCTCGACCAGGTCGAACGGCTTGCTGATGAAGTCCTTGGCGCCCGCCTGCAGGGCACGCAGCTTGTGGCCGGGTTGCGCGGTCAGCACGATCACCGGCAGATAGCCCTCGCCGGCATTGGCCTTGAGTCCGGCCAGCACCTGGAAGCCGTCCATCGCCGGCATCTGCAGGTCGAGCAGGATCAGATCGTAGTCGTGCTTGCGGTGCAGGGCGCAGACTTCGAGCGGATTGGAGGTGCTGCTGACCGCGGTATAGCCGGCTTCCTCCAGCAACTGCTCGAGCAGACCGACATTGGCCGCCTGGTCGTCGACGATCAGGATCTGGGCGGCGTGCAGTTCGGATTCGGTAAGCATCGGGCAGGTTCCTCGGTGACGGCAGTGGGTCTTAGGGTGGCCGCAGTGCAACGATGGCAGATATCGATACGCTCCGTTCGGCGCGGTGCAAACCCCGGCCGATAGACTCAGTTCGACAGCGGAAGCCTGAGCGCCGAATCCAGCGCCTCCATGAACTGGCTGACCCGGATCGGCTTGGTCAGGTAACCGAGAAAACCGGCAGCGAGCGCCCGTTCGATATCGCGCGGCACCGCATTGGCACTCAATGCGATGATCGGAATGTGCGCCGTCAGCGGATCGGCACGCAGAATCTTGATGGCTTCCAAGCCGTCGATGCCGGGCAGGTTGATGTCCATCAGGATCACCGCCGGTAGCTGGGCGCGCGCAAATTCGATACCGAGCTCGGCGTCGGTCGCACTCAGCATGCACAGGTCGGGGCGCCGTGCGATCAGTTGCTCGACCAGTTCCAGGTTGGCCGGGTTGTCTTCCACGTACAGCACCGTGCGCAGCGGCGTGCCGGCCGCGACCGGTGGCCGCGGCAGCGCTGCCTGGTCGGCCGCGTGCGCGTCCAGACTCGGCGCTTCGGTGGCATTCAATTCGACCCAGAACACGCTGCCCGTCCCGAGCACGCTGTCAACGCCGATCCGGCCACCCATCAGTTCGACCAGGCGTTTGGTCACCACCAGCCCGATGCCGGTGCCCTCCTCGCTGCTGCCTTCCTTGCCGAGCCGGTTGAACGGCTGGAACAGTTGCGCCAACTGGTCCGGGCCGAGGCCGACCCCGGTGTCGCTGACGCTGATCCGGATCACCCCAGGGCCGACCACGGCGTAGTCCACCGCGACCGCACCCTGCGGACGGTTGTACTTGATCGCATTGAACAGCAGATTGATCAGCACCTGCTTGACCCGGATGCGATCGGCAGAAACGAAACAGGGCTCGGCAAACTGCGGGAAGCGCATGGCGATGCCGCGATTTTTGGCCTGCGGCTCGATCATCGCCTGGCACTCGACGATGACCTCGACCAGCGCCACGGCTTCGTGCGACAGGGTCACCTTGCCCGATTCGATCAGTGCCAGATCGAGGATTTCGTTGATCAACTCCAGCAGGTACCAGCCGGCGTGCAGTATCTGCTCGATGCTGCGCCGTTGCGAAACCGATGGCGGCGGCGAACCAGAATCCATCAGTTGCGCGAAGCCGAGGATCGCATTCAGCGGCGTGCGCAGCTCGTGGCTCATGCTGGACAGGAAATCCGACTTGGCCAGATTGGCCTTTTCCGCCGCCGATTTGGCCTGCTCCAGCTCGGCGTTGTTGTCGAGCAGAGCCTGGTCGAGCCGGCTGCGCTCGGCCTCGACCCGCTTGCGGGCGGTGCAGTCGCGCAACATGCCGGTGAAATAGCGCTGGCCGCCCAGCCACATCTCGCTGGCCGAAATCTCCAGCGGGAAGCGACTGCCGTCCTTGCGGCGTCCGCTCACCTCGC
>JBGSKT010000184.1:0-7723 GCA_041741075.1 Lysobacterales bacterium | reverse complement strand
CGCCGCCCGTGCTGCACGGGTAGCGTCGTCGGCGGCCGCGCGACCCAGATCGAGGGCGGCGCTGGCCTCGGCATAGCGCGGTGCGAGGAAATAGCGATCCAGACCCTGGCTGACCAGCGCATAGACCGGCACCAGAAAGCGCAGCAGCAACAACAGGGTGGCGATGCGTAACCAGCGCCTGTGTGCGTTGCTCGAGCGGCCGCGCCAATAGGCCAGCAACAGCCCCAACAAGGCCACCGCCAGGGCGACCGAGACCGCCAGCGCGCCGCTGATGCCGAGCAGGATTTTCTGGGTACCGAGCGAGATCGCCGCGAGCAACAGGATCGAGGAGAACTGTTCGATCAGGTCGTTGATCGGGTCCAGCAATTCACCGGGGCTGAAGCTCACCCCGACGCCGACCGGCGAAACCGAGATATCGGCGTCCTGCAGCATTGAGATCGAGCCGTTCACCGCGCGCGCCACCGCGAACGTGACCAGGGTGCGCTTGAGCGCGCCGTCCAGGTAATCCGCAGCGGGTTGATCCAGCAGCCGTGTCCAGGACAACAGCAGCAGGGCCAGCAGCGCGCCCGTCTGCACCCAACGGCGGCGCATCAGAGCAAATCCTTGCGGCATCGACCAAGCCATGGGCCAAACCCCTCGTGCCGGCGACCGAAGGCCGGCGAGTGCCGCCAGTGTGGCGCAAGCCCACTCCGGAATACCAATCCGGATTCGGGAGGGCAGGCCGCTGTCCGCCGCCCGGCTGTGCATCCAGAGGCGCCGTTAATACCGGCTTAACTCGCCTCTGCTGTAGTCGAAGATCGACCCGCCCCGGCGCCCTCCATGCACAAGCTACTGCGGCCATTGGCCGGACTCGCCCTGGTCTTTCTGGCGCTGGCCCTGCTCACCCGGCTGGTGTTGATGTTCGCCGCGCGTTCCGGGTTGGAGCCGCAGAGCGTCCTGCTGGCCCTGCCGATGGGGCTTTTCTACGACCTGGCCGCGCTGGTTTTCTTCTTGTTGCCGCTGGTCCTGCTGGTCGCCTGCCTGCCGGCCCGCCGGCACGGCGCAGCCGTCGCCAGTCCGCTGTTGATGCTGCTGGTAACTCCGGCAATTGCCTTACTGCTGTTCGTGGCGGTTGCCGAGTGGCTGTTCTGGGATGAGTTTGGCGTGCGCTTCAATTTCATCGCCGTCGATTACCTGGTCTACACCAACGAAGTGATCGGAAATATCTGGCAGTCCTACCCGATGCCGCTGATTCTGGGCGGGCTCTCGGTACTCACGCTGTGGCTGCTGTTTGCCCTGCGTCGCTTCTGGCAGCGTCCGACGGCCGCGGTCGGCTGGCGCCAGCGACTGCTCCTGGTGATCGGCTTTGTGTTGCTCGTGCTGGCCGATTTCACCCTGTTCGATGCCGATCGGCTGCACTTGGGCGACAACGCTTACGCCGACCAACTCGGCCGCAACGGCCTGTACCAGCTTTTTTCCGCCTACCGAAACGCTGAGCTCAGCTACCACCGTTTTTATCCGATCGAAACCGATCCGGCCCGACTCGACCGACAACTGCGTGCCCTGGTCGGCACACCCGAGGCGCACTTCCAGAGCGACCACGGAATCGAGCGCGACATCGTCAATCCCGGCCCGGAGCGGCATCCAAACATCGTTCTGATCAGCGTCGAGAGCCTCTCGGCAGAGTTCCTGGGCGCTTTCGGCAATACCCAGAACCTCACCCCAAATCTGGACCGACTGGCCGCCCAGAGCCACTTTTTCAGCAGGCTGTACGCCACCGGCAACCGCACCGTGCGTGGGCTGGAGGCCCTGTCGATCGGCGTACCGCCGAGCCCCGGCGAGGCGATCGTCAAGCGCCCGCACAACCAGCGCCTGTTCAGCCTCGGCAGCGTGCTCGCGGCCAAGGGCTACCAGAACCTGTTCCTGTATGGCGGCTACAGCTATTTCGACAATATGCGGGCGTTCTTCGAGGCCAATGCCTACCAGGTGATCGATCGCACTGCGCTGACGGCAGCACAGATCCACCACGAAACCATTTGGGGCGTGGCCGATGAAGACTTGTTCAGCCTGGCCCTGTCCGAGTTCGACCAGCGCGCGGCGACCGGCAGACCGTTTTTCGGCCAGGTGATGACGGTCTCCAACCACCGTCCTTTCACCTACCCCGAAGGGCGGATCGATATCCCCAGCAAGAGCAGCCGTGAGGGCGCGGTCAAATACACCGACTGGGCGATCGGCGACTTCATCGAACGCACCCGCAGCAAACCCTGGTTCGCCAATACCGTGTTCCTGATCGTCGCCGATCACTGCGCAGCCAGCGCCGGACGGGTCGACCTGCCGATCGAGCGTTACCACATCCCGGCGCTGATCTACTGGCCGGGCCAGGTCGCGCCGGCCCGCGATGATCGGCTGATGAGTCAGATCGACCTGGCCCCGACCCTGCTCGGTGTACTCGGCATGAGCTACCGCAGCCAGTTCTTTGGCTACGACATGGCCCGCTTGCAGCCCGGCCGCGAACGCACCCTGATCGCCACCTACCAGCAGCTCGGATTGTTCCGCGACGGTGTGCTCAGCATTCTCAAGCCGACTCGAAAGCAACTGCAACTGGTGCCGAGTGCGAACGGTCTGGATGCCACACCGCTGTACCCGCCGCGCCCCGAGCTGATCGAACAGGCGATCACCTGGTACCAGTCGAGCAGCGATCTGTTTGATCGCGGTGAACTGCACGATCACGCCGACCCACTACCGCGCTGACACTACTGCGCTGACCTGGCTCTGCCTGCATGCCTTGCCCGGACTTCACTGCCGATGCTGGTCCGCCAGCCGGACCGGCTGGTCGCCGAGCCGCCGGAACAAATGCGCACGGCGGCCGTTGCCCAGATCGATCAGCTCGCCGATCAGCACGCAGCTCTGGCAGTCGGCGGGCAGCGTGATCACATGCGACTCGCCGGCGACCAGCACCAGATCGCCGCTGAACGCGGCACTAATGCCGGCAGCATCGCGCGCCAGCACGCGCAGCCCGGACAGCAACAGATCGCGGCGCTCGGCGGACAGCACCAGGCGGCCGGGCTCGAAGACGCTGTCCACACCGGAACGCAGATGCAGGCGACGCAACAACGGCACCGCCGACACGGTGCCGCGCAGGATGCCGAACAGGAACATCCAGAACTTGATGATCAGTCCGAGCAGCAATTCGATCATGGTTGAGCACAGCCGCCAAGGCGAGCTTCCAGCCGCTGCAGGATGAAATCCTCGGCAAAGCTGTCGAGCGCGGCGCTGCGAATGAAACCGCAGTGGCCGCCGTGCGTGCTGATGCAGAGTTCCATCGAGGCGGGCAGCCGCAGCCCCTGATAATCCGTAACCGGACAGACTGGATCGTCGGCGGCGACCAGGATCGCGCCCGGCACATCGAGCGCGGCCAGGCGCTCGCCAGCGAGCGAATAGGCGTGCAGGTACGCATCGATCGAGTCGAACGCGGTGTGGCGCTCGACCAGGCCGGCAGTCAGTTCACGCATGGTTACCCGCTCGGTCCAGCTGAAGTCGTACTGTTCGGGATACAACGACTGCTTGCGCGCCAGCGAACGTCGCCATTTGCGCACGAAATAGGCATGGTAGTAACGCGGCGCAGCTTCAATTGCCGAAAGCACATGCGGGGGGTGGATCGCCGGGCACACCGCGAACACGTAAGTCAGCGCGATGCCGCTGGAGCGAGCGCAGAGTGCGACCCGCAGCGCGAAGTTGCCGCCCAGTGAATAACCACCGAGATAGAGCGGCCCGCAGCCGAATCGCCGCGTCGTCTCGGCGACTGCCGCGACCACTTCGTCGATGCGCGCCGAATGGAAGATTTCGCGAGACAGGTGCTGGGTCTCGCCGTGGTCACGGAAATTAAGCCGGAACACCGAATAGCCGGCGGCCAGCAGGCGCGCGCCGAGGCACAGCACATAGGTCGATTGCGCGCTGCCTTCCCAGCCGTGCAGGAGCACCACCAATCCTCGCGCAGGCGCCGTGGTCGGCGCGGCGTGGAAGCCCTGCAGGGTCAGCTCCGGCGATAGCACGAGCCGGACTTCTTCCGAGCCGGCCAGCAGCGCGGCCGCCTGGCGACGGAACTTCAGACGCCGGATTCCGCTTGAGGCCAGCACCGACTGCAAGTGCGGATTGCGCAGCCAGGCTGGCGGCCGGAATCCGCTGCAAGCGTGGGCAAGCGGTTGCGCTGTGGGCCGCGGCACACTGGCGGCAGACGCCTGCTGCCCGCCGCTCATGCAATGCCCGCCAGCGGCAGCCATGCGCATGACCAGACGGCGGAAAGTTCAGACTGCATGGCCGACCCCCAGCCGGGCGGCACTGGCGATCTCCGTGCTCGCTTGCTGCTGCCCTTCGAGCACCTCGGCGATCTGCAGTCGCGCAGCCTCGGCCATGCGCCGGCGCCCGGCCGGATCGAGCGCCACCGGATCCAGGAAATGCACTTCGGCCAGGGTCGCCGGTTCGCCCAGCAGGCGCCACAGGTTGGCGCCGAACGATTCGCCGACGCGAAACGCCACTGCATGGGCCGGACCGGCATCGCGCAGATAGCGCAAGGCCACCGGTTGCGCCGGCACATCAGCGTCGTAGCAGACCTGGAAAATGCGGGCATGAAAGGTACGCACACGATCGACTCGGCCGAGCGCACCACCCTCCGGAAACACGCCGGCCGAATGTCCGGAGCGCAAACAGGCGACGACCATGGCCGACACCGTGGCCAGCGATTCGGTATCGCCGCGACGGTGGTAGATGGTGCCGGCCAGGCTGGCGACGCGGCCGACCAGCGGCCAGCGCGCGATCTCCGATTTGGCGACGAAGGCCAGCGCGCGCTGGCTATGGATCAGACTGATATCCAGCCACGAACAGTGATTGGCAACAAACAGCGTGGGCAGGCGATTGGGTCGCCCGATGCAACGCAGCTGGAATCCGAATACCCGCATCAGTCCAGCCTGCCAGCAGCGGATCGCAAACCGATCCAGGCGCTCGCCGCTGGGCAGACGGAACATCCGGCCGGGCGCGCTCATCAACAATAAGGCCAAGGGCAGATGTACCAGTAGGTGCCAGGCGAGCAACGGCAGCCGCAGCAGATAGCGCAACGGCCGTCGCCGGTCACGCTCCGCCGCGATCCGCTGCGTGTGTTGCTTATCCATGGACTGCTTCATCGCGATCGACCCGTATCCTGGTTTCGACATGGACCGCACGGCGGCATTGCCGCTCGGTCGCGCCAATCGGCTACTTGATATTCATCAATGCCAGCCCTGCGCTAGAGCTTACAATCTTCCCCGATGCCATCGGGACCGCCGATCGGCGCCGCAGACCGAGAGCCTCCCTTGAGCACCGAAACCGTAAGCCTGCAAGCCGCCGTCGACCGCATCGTGGCGGTGGCCGGCCCGCATATTGTTGCCGCCCTGCCACTCGGGCTCGGCAAACCCAACCGGCTGACCAATGCCCTGACCGCACGAGTCAGCCAGGACCCTGGCCTGCGCCTGACCATCTACACCGCCTTGTCGCTGGCACCACCGGTGCCGAAGCCGGGCCTGGAGACGGCCTTTGCCGGGCCGTTCGTGGCACGTCATTTCGGTGTTGACTACCCGGCACTGGACTATGTACGCGAGCTCAAACGCGGCACGCTCAGTGATCGCATCCAGGTACACGAGTTCTATTTCCAGTCCGGTGCCTGGCTGCGCGTGCCGCTGGCCCAGCGCAACTACATCAGTCTCAATTACACCCACGTCGCGCGGGCCGTGGCCGAACGCGGCGTCAATGTGATCCTGCAGATGGTCGCCCGGCGTGGTGATCATCTCAGCCTGTCGTGCAACACCGACACCACCCAGGACACCCTGGACGCGATTGCCGCACGTGGCGGCGCCCGGCCGCTGATTGTGTGCGCCGTACATCCGCAACTGCCGTTTCTCGGCAACGATGCCGAGCTGCCGCTCGACTTTGCCGATCTGTTGGTCGAGGAGCCCGGCCACCAGCTGTTCGCCGTGCCGCGCGAACCGGTGCTCGAGCATGAATTTGCCATTGGCCTGCACGCCTCGACCCTGGTCAAGGACGGTGGCACCCTGCAGATCGGCATCGGCGCGCTGTCCGACGCGGTAGTGCATGGTCTGCTGCTGCGGCAGCAGCACAATGCCGATTACCGCAAACTGATGACCTCGTTACGCCAGGGCGCCAGGGCGCCAGGCGTGGTCACCGAACAGGGCGGCGAAGCGCCATTGGTCGCGGGGCTCTACGGTGCCAGCGAAATGGTGATGGACGGCTTCATGCACCTGCGCCGCGCCGGCATCTTGCGCCGCCTGGTGTTCGATGATCTTGGCCTGCAGACCCTGCTCAATCGCGGCCTGATCGGCAAGGTTGGTGATGCCAGCACGTTGGCGCGTTTGATCGAGGAAGAGTTGGTTCCAGTGGCAATGGACCGGCCGAGTCTGGACTGGCTGATGCGCTTCGGGTTGCTGCCCGAGGGAACCGTTCTGCATGAGGGCCTGATCCGTTTTGCCGATGGCAGCAACTGCGGCGCCAACCTGCTCGACCCGGCAAATCGCGCCTGCCTGTCGGCATGCATCAGCGGCCGTGCCCTGCACGGCGGCCGCTACCTGCACGGCGCGTTCTACCTCGGCTCCCGACCTCTGTACGATTGGCTCGGCGGCCTGGACGGCGAGGATTACACTGGTCTGGCGATGACCCGGGTCGGTTTCATCAATCAACTCTACGGTGGTCGCGAAGCGCTCGACATCGCGCAGCGGCAGCACGCGCGCTTCTTTAACACCTGCATGATGCAGACCCTGGGCGGGGCCGCGGTCTCCGACGGACTGGACGATGGCCGCCTGGTCAGCGGCGTCGGCGGACAATACAATTTCGTGGCGATGGCCCACGCCATTCCCGACGGTCGCTCGATCCTGATGCTGCGTACGGTGCGTGACACCGCGCAAGGTGCCCTTTCCAACATCCTGTGGAATTATGCGCACAGCACCATCCCGCGTCATCTGCGCGACCTGGTGGTGACCGAATACGGTATCGCCGACCTGCGCGGACAATGCGACGAGGAAGTGATCAAGCGCCTGCTCGCGATCAGCGACGCACGCTTCATCGATGCACTGGCCGGGAAAGCCAAACAAAACGGCAAACTGGCGGCCGACTTTGAGATCCCCGCGGGCTGGCGCCTCAACACGCCGGAATTCCTGCACGATCGCCTGGCGCCGTACGCTGCCCGCGACCTGTTTCCCCGCTATCCGTTCGGATCGGATTTCGACGCCGACGAGCTGGCACTGCTACCGGCGTTGACGCAACTGAAAGCGGCAGGCGCCACCCGCTTCGGCCGGGTCCGGCTATTGTTGCGGGCCCTGTTCAGCGCCAACCCGGGCAGCAAACAGCGACGCCTGCTTGCCCGCGTACTGTTGGCCACGCCGCGCACACTGTCCGACCGCATACTGGCCCGCATGCTGGCGCTTCACCTTGCGGAGTGACCGCGATGTCAACGATCCGCGGGCCAGCCGCATTGCTGTCCGCAATGGGTGCCGGTGTGCCGCCTGCCGCGGCGACTGCGCGGTTGCCAAGGTGGCAACGAAGTGAAGGATTACGAACTGCCGATCTGGCTGTTGACGGCGGCAAAAACTGGTGTATGATTGTCGGCTCGCTGGGGTGTTGGAAGCCCCACGGTCGGACGAAAGGTTCGGGCGGAGCGAAGTTCTTTGACAGCGTGCACAGGACTCTTGTGTGGTCGCCTGGT
>JBGSKT010000183.1:0-2656 GCA_041741075.1 Lysobacterales bacterium | reverse complement strand
GTGCGCGCGCGGCTGGGCACGGCGGGGGTGGACCTGCCCGGGCTGCACGCGCCGGTCGGCATCGAGATCGGCGCCGAAACCCCAGCCGAGATCGCGGTCAGCATCGCCGCCGAACTCATTGCAGTGCGCCATGCCGGTGATGGCTAGTTATGCGGCATCGGTGGAACGTCTAAGCGCTCAACGAAAAGGCGCAGAAACGCTAGGGCGCGAAGATCTACCGGAATAGTCCTTTGCGACTTCCTGTCCTGGCGCCTTTACCTGTGTGAATCCGTGTGCGGAGCCAAGGCCAATCCGACTCCTGTCGACGCTCCGGCAAGTTGGTCATCCACTTCAAACCGTAGAAAATCGGTAAGCCGCGCCGATTCATTGACCTCGTCGTGGGGCACCAGCAGATACTTCCAGGGCTTGCCACCGGTGCCGTTGGTGAAATCCGTAGCGTATTTGCACCACGCGCTGGCGGCCACGGCCTTGGCCTGCACCGCTTGCGACTTGACGTCTCCTTCAGCCTTGGTCTCCACCATGAAGAGGGTCGAATCCGTTTCTGCCACAAAGTCAGGGATGTACTCCGGCTGCTCGGTGCCCAGTTTGTAGTAAATCTGGAACTGGCCCTTGGCCGGCTTGAACCACTTCGACGCGTCGCGCTCAAGGATCACCGCGAAGCGCCGCTCCGTGTCGGAGTCGAACTTCTGCAATGGGTAGAGACAACGCACGAAGCCGCCGAACAGCATCTGCTTGATGCGGCCCAGGTCGCTGACAGTTTCCCGGAAGTGGTGAGCGACCTGATCTGCGGTAGCCGTGTAGTTGCAGGCCTTCAGCTCCGTGTAGCCACGGCTGACCTGCACTTCGTACTCGGTCGCTTCTTCCCAGAAGTGCGCCATCATCTGCGCGTGAATTTCACGAGCGATCAGGCGGCGATCCCGATCCAGTACGCCCCTAGCGTCCGCCTCGGATAGGTAGCCTTGCAGGTGTTGCACCATCTGCGCGGAAAGGTCATAGAGCAGATCGGCGTGGGTGAAGTAGTCGATATCATCGAAGTCCACCAGTGCGTGGACGATGTAGTCCTCCAGGCGCTGCTCTTTGAGGCCGGCTTCCGCTGCCAGCGTGTCCTGCTCGTTGGTGTGCAGGTTGTGAATGATGATCTCGCGCAGGCCCGGCTGAAGATGCAACTGGCTGACGTCGAGCTTGAACGGATGAAAGCCCGTGGTGACTTCACCGGTTGGCACAACAGCAATACGGGGAATGTCGATGTTCTGCTGGACGACGATCTCGGTGGTCTTGGCCACCACGGCAGACAGATCGAGTGCGGGCGTCCCGTCATCGGCATCCGCCAGCAACTCCCCCTGAGCCGGTTTCATGCGCTCGGTCACCTCAGCCAGGATTGCCGCCTGCACTTCCGCGTTGAGCAGTGCGGCGCTGGTCGGGACGAGATCGCGCTTGACCTCGTATTTGCCGATGACTTCCATCACCACACGAGCAGCTTGGCGCTCGCGTTCCGTAGCAAATACAGGCGCAGCGACTGGGCCGGCCGGAGCGGTTCCTACATTTGTCGGGGCACCGACAATGGAGGGCGCATCGGCAAGCCCCAGCCGCGTCATCGCACCGGAGCCGACCTGGACGCACACTTTCTTGTCGTCGGCGCTCGGCGCTTCGAGGATCACCTGTTTCAGCCTGATCGGTGAATCGCCCCGGTTGGCCTCGTCGATGATCTCCTGGAACTTGTCGTGCGCGACGATGTTGAGGCGATCAACCGCTGCCACGCCCGTGCGCTTGCCATAGGGCAGGCGCAGCCCGCGACCGATCGACTGCTCGATCAGTGTGCGGGCGTTGGCCGCGCGCAGCGGCACGATGGTGTAGAGGTTGGTCACGTCCCAGCCCTCCTTGAGCATGTTGACGTGGATGACGATCTCGGTCGGCTCGTCCACACTTTCTACTGCAAGCAGGCGCGTGATCATCTCTTCTTCTTCCGCGCCGGTGCGGCTGGAGTCGACCTGAATCACCTTGCCTTGATAACGCCCCTCGTAGAAGGCCGTAGATTCGATCAATGCCTTGAGTTGTGTCGCGTGCGTGGTATCCCGTGCGATCACCAGCATGAACGGCTTCACTACCGGCACGCTGTTCTCACGGGCATAGGTCAGCAACTCAACCTTGGTGGTCTCGTGCAGGCGGATGCCGTCTTCCAGCTTGATCTTTTCGATCTCCTCCGGCGTATGCGCCTTGGCGTCGAAGTTGCGCTGGGTGACTGCGGCGGGCTCCTTGACGAAGCCATCTTCCATCGCGCGCGCCAACGGGTAATCCATCACCACGTTCTTGAAAGGAACAGGGCCACGCGTCGATTCCACGAACGGCGTCGCCGTCAGCTCAAGACCGAACAGCGGCTTCAGCTCATTGATGGAGCGCACGCCAGCGCTGGCACGATAGCGATGCGATTCGTCCATCAACAGCACGAGGTCGGGCAGGTTGGCCAGATGGTTGAAGTAGCTGTCGCCCAGCACCTCGCGCATCCGCTTGATGCGGGGTTCCTTGCCGCCGCGCACTTCGGAATTGATCTTGGAGATGTTGAAGATGTTGACGCGCACATCATGGGCAAAGCCCTGTGGTTGTGCGTCCACCGCCGCACCGGTCTGGTCGTAGTTGTCGCCGGTGATGATCAGCGGGG
>JBGSKT010000182.1:0-3805 GCA_041741075.1 Lysobacterales bacterium | reverse complement strand
CTATCCGCCCGGCGCGGGCCGCGGCACTGCCACCGGCCTGGCTGCCGGCCCTGCTCGGCCTGCCGGATTCGATCTTTCTGCGCCTGGCGAGTTCGATGCTGAAACTCGACCCGAAGGCGCGCTCGTCGATGGCCGATGACCTGGATCGCGGCCGTCCGACCGAAATCGACTACATCAATGGCGAAGTGCTGCGCCTGGCCGCCGCGGCCGGCGTCGCCGCGCCGATCAATGCCGCCCTGGTCGCCCTGGTCCACCAGGCCGAACGGCAGCCCCCAGCCAGCGTGCGCTACAGCGCCGCCGAATTAGCCAGGGCGATCGGCGCGGAATAGGCGTTGTGGCGCAATAGGGAGTGCGGCGCTCTGCGCCGCTTTGCTGTCGATGTCGGTACGCGCACAGCATCCAAAGCGGCGCGGAGCGCCGCACGCGCTATCCGCTGCGCAAAGGCCGATCACGCCAGACCGGCAGTGCTACCCTAGCGCGAAAAGGCCGGCCCGTTGGAGGACGTATGCGTATCTTCCTGCTGTTTCTGCTGTTCGCCTTGGCGCCTTGGGCTCACGCCCAATCGGATTTTTTTGTGGTGTGGCCCGGACACCCGGCGGCACCCGAACGTCCGGGTCCGCCGAATTCGGCGGTGACCCGCGCGTGGACGGTCGGATTGAACATGCGTGGTGTCGTGGCCAATACCCGCGCTGTATCAGCCACTCGCGTGCGTCTTCCCGACGGATTGCGCATCTTTCGAATGCGCAGTTTCAGCGACATAGCGGGGTTCGAGCCGGTTGGCGAAGATGATTTCCGGATTCGTCCGGGCATTCCAGACAGCGAAATTTCCTATCGTTGGGTAGGCGTTGCGGGAGCCGAACAGTTGACCATTGCCGTTCATCAGGGCGTGATGTCGGCGACTCTCACGGGTGGCGAGACGCTGTACTCATTGATACGCGAGCATGGCGAGGCAGTATTGCAGCAACTTGACGTGCTGAGGATTCCTCCGTCAGTCGAGGTGCCCCTTGTGGCCGGCACGCTCGATGTGTCCGCTGCATCCCCAAAGCAGGTGTGGAGACTCCCCGATCTGGCAAAGTCATCGCTGGATGTCGTTGATGTATTGGTTCTGCATACGCCGGGAGCGCTCGCCCACGCCAGTATTGGTGGAGACCTGGGAGCACTGAACAGTCGCATTGCGGAAGCGTTTTTACAGGTAGAAACAGTGATGGATGTCAGCGGCATGAATACGGTTCGCATGCGCAATGTGCTTGCTGGCAGCAACCTCAGCGTCGAGGTGCCGTATGACGAGGTGCCGGGTAATACGTGCGTCGGCGTTAATGCGGATATCTGTCGTTGGATCGGGCATCGCATCTGGCTGCGCACTAGCCCTTTGGTGCAATCGCTGCGGGATAGTCATGGCGCCGATTTGGTGGTGATGCTGATTGCCGATCAGCAGGTGTTTGCTGGGGTGTCGTATCCGCAGAATTTTAATTGTGGGTTTTCCCAAGATTTCGAAGACTCCCCAGGATGCGATGTCGGCGCTGCCTATGCGGGCTTTGCCTTCGCAGCGGTCAGCGTCAACTTCGCCACTTCATTTCAGGTCTTTGCGCATGAAACCGGTCACCAGTTCGGTATGCAGCATCAATCCGCGCCTGGTGTTGTTCCGGCGCATCCCTGGTCGTTCGCCAAGACACGCGCCAATGGCCAGGCACAGACGGTGGTCGGCGGGCTGAGCCTGATCCGGACGTTGCAATATTCCAATCCAAACGTGTTCTTCGTCGGCACCGCTGAGGCATCGGGCGATGCACTGCGCTTCAATGCCCGCACAGCGTTTTGTCTGGCGCCAGTGATGTCGGGGTTTCGTGCGCCCGGACAGGTGATTACCCTATTCTGGGAAGGATTCGAAACCAGACTCATACCAGCGGAGGGGTGTTGAGGCATGAAACGGTCCAGGCAATGGTTGGTGGTTGTGGCGTTTTGCCTGACCTGCTCGAACGCGATGGCAACTTTGGCGATTGCCGGCAGCGTGGCGATAGCGCCTGACGCAAAGTTTTTGTTGCGTGGGCAGACCGCCAGTCTTACCTACACCATAACCAACATCGGCGATGAGCCTTTGGAGGAAGCGTCGGCAGGGACCTTTTACTTCGGCTGGGGGCCAAGCAGTACGATTTTCCCATCTGGGACAGCCGCAACTGCGCCGTGCATCATGACCTTTTTTGACTTGAGTCCGGTCCCAGGGCAGGCGCCCGCTGTAATCAACACGGTGTTTTTTCGCCCGACGCCGGTGTTGCCCGGCGAGACACGGGAGTGCGTGTTGGAGATAAGTGTATCGCAGGAGGCGGGTGGCCCATTCACTCAGCAGTTTGGAATTACCGGCTCGCGGGGCAACCAGAGCACCACTGTCAGTCAATTCATCTTCTTCCCCCTTGGCCAAGTCGCCGCCGTACCCACGGCGTCGCTGTTCGCCTGGATGGCCTTGGTTTTGAGTGTGATGTTCTCGGGCACACTGATTGCGCGGAGGCGAATAGCCCGCTCGTATTTAGCCCGATGGCGATGAAGACTGCGCTGCGATGGCTTCTGTTGCCGTTGTTCGGCGTAGCTTGTTCGAACGCGCTGGCGACACTCTCCTTGTCTGGCAATGTCACAGTAGAACCTGATCCTCGGGGATTGCTGCGCGGACAAACGGCGACGATCGTCTTTACGATCGCCAACACCGGCGATGAGCCATTCGATGAAGCGGTGACCGGCACCACGTACTTCGATTGGGGCCCAACCAGCACGATTTTTCCTGCGGGCACCGCGGCAACGCCACCTTGCACTTTCACCCTGGTCGATTTCAGTCCACCGCCCGGACAACCGCCGCTGGTGGGCCTTACGCTGTTTTTCCGTCCGGTACCGTTGTTGCCCGGCGAGACGCGGCAGTGCGTCATGGAGATTGCCGTGTCGACTGAAGCGGCCGGGCCGTTTACCCAGTCGTTTGGCTTTAACGGGTCTCGCGGCGGGCGCGTTGCATTCTTCGAGCAATCCGTCCATTTCGGCCTCGGGCAGGTCAACGCGGTGCCCGCCCAGTCGCAGTTGTTCTCGCTCGTCCTGGTCCTGGCTGTGCTGGTGATCGCTTACCGCCATGAACCGAGCCGTAGCTTCCTGCGCCGTCGGCGTTCGGTGCTCTGAAGTGCATGTACCAGCGGCTATCGCTACCATGCGGCGGATTCGTCCTGTCGATGTCCGCCCGCCATGAAACGTTTTGATCCCGCCCGCCCCGCCCTGCCCGATGTGGCCACCGGCCAGCACGCTGCTGTGCAGCCGGCGCTGGCCTGGGTGGGCATGCGCGGGGTCGAATTGCCGATCGTTGTGCACGATGCCGATGGCGTCGCGCAGCGGCTGTCGGCCCGGCTCGATGCCCTGGTCGATCTGGGTGATGGCGCCGACCGCGGCATCCACATGTCGCGGCTGTATCTGCTGGCCGAACGTGAGCTGGCCGGCCAGGCGCTGACGCCGGGTGGTTTACGCCGGGTGCTCAAGGGTTTTCTCGAATCGCACGCAGATCTTTCCAGTCGCGCCCGCCTGCGGCTTGGTTTCGATTATCTGCTGCGGCGCCCGGCATTGGTCAGTGGCCACAGCGGTTGGCGCAGCTATCCGATCGAGCTTGGCGCCACCTTGGCCCACGGCCATTGCCAGATCGAGCTGGGTTTTTCGGTGCTCTATTCCAGCACCTGTCCGGCTTCGGCGGCGCTGGCCCGGGCGGTGATCGCCGATCAGTTCAGCGAGGACTTTGCCGGCGGCGCGGCGCCGAACCGGGACGCAGTGCGCGACTGGCTGGCCAGCC
>JBGSKT010000181.1:0-2575 GCA_041741075.1 Lysobacterales bacterium | reverse complement strand
CGTCAAGCACTACCCGGCGCAGCTCTCCGGTGGCCAGCAACAGCGCGTCGCGGTCGCCCGGGCCCTGGTCGGCGCGCCGTCGATCCTGCTCGCCGACGAACCGACCGGCAATCTGGATTCCAAAAACGGCGAGGCGGTGATGGGCCTGCTGGCCGAACTGCACGCCGCTGGCGCGACCATCTGCATGGTCACCCACGACCCGCGCTACGCCGACTTCGCCGACCGCAAGATATTCATGTTCGATGGCCGGATCGTCGACGAGCAGACTCTGCACAAACTGCGCCACGAAGAAGAATCCCGACTCGAAGCGGAGATCGCCCGCAGCCGCGAAGTGCGTGCGGATCTGCAGTCGCAGGCGAACAACGCGGCGCGGGAGAATTGAGCGATGTCGCTTATCCGTATCCAGTTCCTTCGCGCTCCCGATAGTCATCAAGCGGCCGCTAACGATGTGGGGATGGACGCGGCGGTGATGCCATGAATGCGCTGCACTTTGCATTGCGTGATGGTTGGCGTTTGCTGCGGGCACGCCCGTTGGGCAATCTCGCCGCCGTGTTGGTGCTGGCCTGTGGCTTGATGGTGGTGACCACCATGGCATCGTTGGTGGACTCGATCAACGGCGTGATGCCGACGACGATTCCGACCGCGGGGCTCTATATCTACGGTGCCGGATCGGGCTCGGCCTCGTCGTTGACGGTCACGGGCGCCGAGGGGTTGGCGCTGCGTCGGGACATTCCCGGGCTCGCCGACAGTGCGCTTTTGCGCTGGAACGATTTCAACGTGGCAAGCGGCAACGCGGCGGACGGCGGACGTGCCGAACGGGTCAGCGGCATGCTGGTCGACGGCGATCCCTTTGGTCTGCTTGGATGGAAGATGGCGCTAGGTCGTGGCTTTGCCAGTGCCGATTTTGCGCCAGACGCCGCCGCGTCGGTGGTGATCGGTGATCGGCTGTGGCGCGCGCGATTCGCGGCCGATCCGTCAATCGTCGGTCGGCTGATCCGCGTTGATGGCGCGCCCGCGACCGTGGTGGGCGTGTTGCCGCTGCAGCGTGCCTATCCGTTCCAGCAGCAGGTCTACCGCGCGGTGAATCTGGCTGCGCTGCCGGAGCAGCAGACGCGACCCTGGCAATCGCTGGTGCATATCGACGATCCAACACGACTGCAAGCGACAGCAGCCGCTCTGGCGGCACAGCAAAGTGATCGTGAACAGCGCCTGGGTGAAACCGCCAAGAGCCAACCGCTGCGGATCAGCGCCTTGTTCGACAACACCGGCAGCGACGACCCGTCCACGCAGATGCTGGCGCTGGTGCTGGCGGTGGTGGCGGGGCTGGTGATGTTGCTGGCGGCGAGCAATGCTGGCGGTCTGTTGCTGGTGCAGTGGTTGGGGCGCGGCCGCGAACTGGCGACACGGCATGCACTTGGTGCCACCTCGGAGCGCATCGTCGCGAGCCTGTTGCTGCACGGATTATTGCTTGCGGCTCTCGCCTGGCTGCTGGCTCTGCTCGCCAGCGTGCAGGTGCTCGCTGCGCTCAATCACTACCTGTGGAGCAGCGAAAACGGGCAGCCGCTGTACTTCGCGTTGGCGATCTCGCCATCGGTATTGGCGATCAGTGCCGGGACTGCCATCAGCGCAGTGGTCGTACTGATTGTGCCCACCTGGCGGAGACTGCGGCGTGGGGATCTGGCGCTGGATCTGCGCAGTGGCGGACGTACCGCTGGCGGTATCCGGTCGCGTTTCGGGCGTGTCATGTTCGGCCTGCAAACACTGTTGGCGGTGGTGACCGTGCTGACCACGCTGCAGGCGGTGGAAGGCGCCCGTACGCAATTGGCGCGACCGTTGGGGCTGGATACAGAGCGCGTGCTGGTGGCGCAATTCAGCGGCAGCGATAACGCCGCCAAAGCGCAGTTTGCGCAACGTCTGCGTGAGCGGTTGGCAGCCGAGCCGGAGGTGGCGGCGGTGACCGTGTCGGGCAATCTGCCGATCGCGCTGACCTCACGCCGCGATATTGCCAACGGCGAAGCACGCACGCAGGCCGACTTCGCGCCGGTCGATTTGGGTTATCGCGACGTATATGGGTTCGGCCTGCGCAACGGGCGCTGGTTTACCTCCGAGGAGATTGAACAGCACGACGCGGTGGCGGTAATCGACCCGGCGTTCGCCGCCGCGCTGTTCGGTGACGGCGATGCGGTGGGACGTCGGTTCTCGTTGCGCGATTCGGGCAAGGATATCGAGCATCTGATCGTCGGTGTCAGCGAACCGGTGCGGCTTGGCGGCAATGGCGGGCCGGATCAACCCAGCGTGTTCGTGCCGCTACCGGGACAACCGGTTTATGAGCTGGGCATCAGCGTGCGTTCGCGCGGCGATGCAGAAAGGTTTGCGCCGCGCTTGCTGGCCATCGCCAACGAGATCGACCCTGATTTCGCACTCACCGATGTCGGCAGCTTCGCCGAGCTGCGCTGGCGCGCCAACGCGTGGACGCGGCTGGTGCTCAGCCTGTTTACGCCGCTGGGCGTATTGGCGCTGGTGCTGGCGGCGGCGGGCCTGGCGGCGTTACTCGGCAGCTTGGTGACGCAGCGGG
>JBGSKT010000180.1:0-2709 GCA_041741075.1 Lysobacterales bacterium | reverse complement strand
CCGGCGTTGAGCCGGCCGACATCCAGCAGTTCGCCCAGGGTCGCGGCGAGCGGCGCGGTGTCGTAGAACGCTGCCCGTTCGATCCCGATCCCGGCGTGCATGCCGAGCCAGGCCGCCGTGCCCGGCTCGAAGAATCCGGGCACACCACGGGTCATGATGCCGAAATCATTCAGCGCCGCGGCGACCGCGGGCAACAGCCAGGGCGGGCGCGCCGGCTGGGTGATCCGTGACCAGAACTGCTCCAGCGCGGCCAGTCTTTGTGTGGGCGGATTGCCGGCAATCAGGGCGGCGTTGATCGCCCCGATCGAGGTGCCGATGATCCAGTCCGGTTCGATCCCGGCTTCGTGCAGGGCCTGATAGGCGCCGACCTGGAAGGCGCCGAGTGCCCCGCCGCCCTGCAGGACCAACACCACCTGGCCGCGATCCCGCGCCATCGCTGCAGGCGCGACTTTGCCGGCACCGGCTTTGCTTCGTGTGCGCTTTTGAATGCTCATACCGAACCCTTTGGCTTGCCAAGATAGTCGTGCAATACCCGGCCGTAAGGCAGGGTCAGGTCGGCGATGAAATGCAACCCGCCGATCATTTTCACGATCGGCAGATCGGCGACCGGGGCGTTGACATGGGCCAGCAGCTGCAAGCGTGCCGGTCCGGACCAGGCGCCCTTCACCTGGATCTCGATCAGGTTGTAGGCGACCAACTGCGCGATCGCGAGCGTGCCATCGACATCCGGAATCAGCTTGAGATTGACCTGGGTGGCGATCATCTTGTCCAAGATCGACTGCGAAGAACAAGCCTTGCGTCCGTTCAGGTCGTACAACAGGTGCTGATGCTTGTAGCCCATGGTGCCGATCGCCACCCGCACCCCGGCGTAATCGAGGGTACCGGTCAAAGTGTCGTGCACCACTTCCAGCCGGGGCTGGCCGAGCTTTTTCGGGAAGCCCCAGATTTCCCGCCCGCCGGCGATCGGCGGGTGGTCGTCCAGATACATCTGCGCGGTGAAGTTGACCGCCTGCTCGCCGAACCGGGCCGGGATCACCAGGCCGGATTCGGTGTAGCTGCCGAAACCGGAGGAATCCGGCATGCGGATGAACTCGCACAGCACCCGGTTGCTGCCGTCCGGCTGCAGCGGTTCCGGCAGGGCCGCGCGGATTGCCTGCGGGTCGGACTCGTAGCTGATGATCAGGTATTCCCGGTCGATGAACCGGTACGGCCCGCGCGGGTAGGAGGGCGAGGCCGCCGGCATCGACGGCAATTGCAGAATCTCGGCAATGTTCATGACGGCTCGCCCCCGGACAGCGCTGCTGCGCCGCTCATTGGGCGGTCCAGCCGCCATCGATCGGCAGGATGGCGCCGGTGATCGATGCCGCCGAATCCGCGCACAGGAACACCGCCAGCGCCGCCACCTGTTCGACGGTGACGAACTGTTTGGTCGGCTGCGCGTGCAACATCACATCATTGATCACCTGCTGTTCGGTGATGCCCCGGGCCTTGGCGGTTTCCGGGATCTGCTTCTCGACCAGCGGCGTGCGCACGTAGCCCGGGCAGATCGCATTGACGGTGATGTGTTGTTCGGCCACTTCCAGTGCCACCGTCTTGGTCAGCCCGGCGATGCCGTGCTTGGCGGTGACATAGGCGGACTTGAACGGGCTCGCCACCAGCGCGTGTGCCGAGGCGATATTGATGATCCGGCCCCAGCCCTTGGCCTTCATCGCCGGCAGCGCGTGGTGGATGGTGTGGAAGGCCGCCGACAGGTTGATCGCGATGATCTGGTCCCACTTGGCGAGCGGGAATTCGTCGACCGGGGCGACATGCTGGATACCGGCGTTGTTGACCAGCACATCGATCGCGCCGAAGGTCTTGATGGCGGCCTGGATCATGCCTTCGATCGTCGCCGGCTGGCTCATGTCGGCGCCGTCATAGAGCACGCGCACGCCGTGGTCTTTTTCCAGGCGGGCGCGGATCGTCTCGATTTCGCTGGCGTCGCCAAAGCCATTCAGGATCAGGTTGGCACCTTGGGCGGCAAACGCTTCGGCAATGCCGAGGCCAATCCCCGAGGTGGAGCCGGTAATCAGTGCGGTCTTGTTCTTGAGCATGGGGGTCTCGCTGGTTGGCGGGGCGGATGGCGCATGGGACAGGAAAAGTCACGGCGCGCCTGACAAAAAATGGTGTGGCCGTCGAGTAGACCACGATTCCCGGAAAATGTTGCAGTGCAGAATACGCCGGTCGGTCCCAGGCCGGGCCGAGCGCCACCGGCGCCTAGCCTGCACGCACGGTAGCGGCTTCCCACGCCCAGTTCTGCGGAGATTCGCCACGGGTCCGGGTCGCCGACCCAGGCGCGGCCACTGCTACCATTCCAACCGACTCGATGCAGGGATGGACCGACCGCGATGCGGGTGCTGATCGTCGATGATGAACCACTGGCCCGGGCGCGACTGCGTAGCCTGCTGGCCGAAATCGCGCTGCCCGGCCTGGAACTGGTCGGCGAGGCCGCAGACGGTCGCGAGGCAATCACCCAATGCGACGCCCTGGCCGCCGACACCGTGCTGCTGGATATCAGCATGCCCGGGCTGGATGGCCTGGAAGCAGCGCGCCATCTGGCCCGGTTTGCGCAACCGCCGGCAGTGATTTTCTGTACCGCCTTCGACGCCCACGCCCTGGCCGCGTTCGAGGCCCGGGCGATCGACTACCTGCTCAAGCCGATTCGTGCCG
>JBGSKT010000179.1:0-6330 GCA_041741075.1 Lysobacterales bacterium | reverse complement strand
CGTGCATGGCGGCGCTGGCGGTCGGCGCATGCGCGGGCAGCATGGCGGCGGCCAGGGTGCCCAGGGCGTAAAGGCAGAGGAAGGCGAGGCGGAGACTGAGCGGGCGCATGGCGGTTGAGTGTTGCCGGTGTGGTGTTGTATGTAACTATAACACCAAGTCCAAAGCTGTCAATAGCCCCTGGACAAAAAAACACCATGACCAATGGCCGGGGGCAGCGCGGGAATCAGGAGACGGGAGACGGGAGCGGGCAACTACAGGGCGCCGCTGCAACAAACTGCCGCCCTCGCGAACCATCCGAATCCGGCCGCTACTCGAAACCATCGGCAAAGATCAGCACCGGTGGTGGTGGCGGTACGCTGGTGCGGATATCGCCGAGCGCGGCATTCGCCTGCACGCGCCGCCACGGCCCGAAGGCGGGTTTGGGTGGCGCCAGGATGCCCGGCGTGGTCACCGTGAACGCTGCATATTGCACGCGCGCGCGCCAGTGATACAGGCGATTCACGCTCAGGCCGGTGATCGGCAGCGCCAGGGTTTGGCCGAGCGGGTTGCTGCCCAGGTCGGTCCAACTGCTGGCGGTGCGGACATCGCAGAGTAGCGAACCAAAGGCGGCGCCGTTTGGGCAGGCTTCCACTTGCAGTCGGGCGCGCTCCCGACCGCGCGCGCTACTCGCCTCGATCGACACCACAAAGCCATCGGCCTGCTGCGACAAACCCCAGGGCTCGACCGGTGTACTGCCATCAGCACGGAACTGACTGGCCATTACCAGACGCCCCTTGGCCGTGCCGTAATAGACGAAAGCCGCACCTTCGTCGGTCTGGCCACTGTCGTACAAGCGCGCGCCGACGATCACATCGGCAAAGCCGTCGCCGTTGACATCGCCCGCGCCGGCCACGACGGCGCCGAACGCTGCGCCGGCCTGATTGGACTCCAGTTGCGCATCGGCCACCGTTTCCAGACCACTGGCGGCACCATAGAAAATCCAGGCCGCGCCCTCGTCGGTCTGGCCATTGTCGTAGCCGGGGGCGCCAACGAACAGATCGGCATAACCGTCGCCATTGACATCGCCAGCCCCGGCGACACTGCCCAATCGCGCATCGGCCTGGTTCGATTCAAACTGCGCGTCGACCCCTGTGTTGAAGGCACCGGCGCCGCCGAAGTAGACGAAGAAAGCGCCTTCATTGAGTTGGCCGCCGTCGTAGCCATTCGCGCCGATGACGACATCGTCATAGCCGTCGCCATTCAGATCGCCGGCGCCCGCCACGCTGCTGCCGAGTGACGCCCCGGCCGGGGCTGGCTGCAACTGGGCATCGGCGCTGGTGTTGAAGGCGCCGGCACCACCAAAATAAATAAGCGCCGCGCCGGGGTCAGCGCCGCTATCGACCATGCCGATGATGACGTCGGCGAAGCCATCGCCATTCACATCGCCGGCGCCGGATACGCCGCCCAATTGCCGCCCAGCCAGACCCGGCTGAAGCACGGCATCGACGCTGGTGTCGAAGGCCCCGACGCCGCCGAAATACAGGAAAGCCCGACCGCCGCCGTCCAAGGTCGCGGGAAACGGCGCGCCGACGATGAGGTCGGCATAACCATCGCCATTGACATCGCCGGCCGCAGCCACGCTTATGCCCAGCAGTGCGTCCGCAACGTTCGACTCCAGCACCGCATCGACGCCGGTATCAAAAGCACCGGCACCGCCAAAATAGAGGAATACCGCGCCTTCGTTGTTCTGGCCATTGTCATAGCCGGGCGCACCGACCATCACATCGGCATAGCCGTCGCCGTTGACATCGCCGGCACCGGCGGCTCCGCCAAAACCGAAAAGAAATGAGGTCAGATTTACTTCCAGCAGCGCGTCCGCAGTGGTGTCAAAACTACCAGCAGCACCGAAATAGAGCAGGGCAACCCCTTCATCCACCTCGCCGTTGTCAAAAAACGGTGCAGCCACGATCACATCGGCAAAGCCGTCGCCATTGACATCACCAGCAGCGGCCACGGTCCAACCCAGACCCGCTGACAGCTGATTCGATTCGAGTTGCGCGTCGGCCCCGAGGTTGAACGCCCCGGCACCGCCGAAATAAATAAAAGCCGCGCCCTCATCGGTCTGGCCGTTGTCGTACAGCGGCGCGCCGACGATCAGGTCGGCAAAACCGTCGCCATTGACATCACCGGCAGCAGCCACACTGAAGGCCATGGCCGGGCTGACCTGAAAGGAATTCAGTTGCGCATCGAAGCTGGCATCGAAGCTGCCCGCGCCACCGAAGTAGACAAACGCCGCGCCTTCGTCGAACGGGCCGAAAGCGGGGGCGCCGACGATGACATCGGCATAGCCATCGCCATTGACATCACCGCCACCAGCGACGCTGAGGCCCAGATTGGCGCCGCCGTCGTTCACCTCAAGCTGGGCGTCGGCGGTACTGTTGAAGGAACCGGCACCACCGAAGTAGACGAAGGCCGCGCCTTCGTCGGTCTGACCGTTGTCGTACAGATAGGCACCGACAATCACATCGGCAAAACCGTCGCCGTTGACATCGCCGGCCCCGGCCACGCTGGCGCCGAATAGGGCGCCGACCTGATTCGACTCCAGTACCGCATCGGCCACCGTGTTGAACACCCCGGCACCACCGAAGTAGACGAAGGCCGCGCCTTCGTTGGCCTCGCCGTTGCCGTACAGCAGCGCGCCGACGATGACATCGGCATAGCCATCGGCGTTGACATCAGCGGCCCCGGCCACGCTGCCGCCGAGCCGCGCACCGGCCTGATTCGATTCGATCTGGCCGTCCAGACTGGTGTTGAAGGCACCGGCGCCGCCGAAGAACACAAAGGCCGCGCCCTCGTCGGTCTGGCCATTGTCGTAGCCGGGGGCGCCAACGATCACATCGGCATAGCCATCGCCATTGACATCACCGGCCGCGGCCACGCTGATGCCCACGCCGGCGTTGGCCTGGTCGGCATCGACGATGGCATCTACCGTGGTATTGAACGCACCGGGGCCACCGAAGTAGATGAAAGCCGCACCTTCGTCGACCGTACCAAAGTCGTACAGATTGGCACCGACAATCACGTCGGCGTAGCCATCGCCATTGACATCGCCGGCGCCGGCGACGCTGCGGCCAAACTGCGCATTGATCTGGTTCGATTCGAGTTGCGCATCGGCGCTGGTGTTGAAAACGCCAGCACCGCCGAAGTAGATAAACGCTGCGCCCTCGTCGGCCTCGCCATTGTCGTAAAGGTTGGCGCCAACGATCACATCGGCGTAGCCATCGCCATTCACATCACCGGCCCCGGCGACACTGATGCCAAGCCGCGCATTGGTCTGGTTGGCCTCCAGCAGGGCATCGGCGAAGCCGGTGAACACCGATTTGACCGTAATCGGATAGTCCGCGCCTCGATCATCGACCGAAAACACCACCTGGCCGCCGGTGATGGTCAACTGAAGGGGCAGTGTACGGTCGCTGGCATCGCGGGCCGCGATCTCACCCAATTGCAGCGTGTTGCTGGCGCCGTGCAACAGCACCTGGCCGGCGCTGACCTGCGGAATCGCGTCGCCGATCGTCCAGGTCAGTGACAGTCGGCCGATGCCCGCAGGGCGCTGTTCCAGCCTGAGTTCCTGCCGCAATCCGTCGTTGCGGTTTTCGTAGCGTGCACTGATTCCAGGCCAACGCAGGATCACTGCCGTGGCGCCGGGATCGAGCTCGGCCGGCCCCGGTGCAAGCTTGGTGCCGCTCCGGCCATAGGCCGCCAGCGTCATCCGCGTCAAAGGTTCGCTGCCGACACTGCGTGCCACCAGACGGATGCCGTCGGCATCGAAGTAAGTGCGAAATCCCTGTGCCCGATTTGGCGCCTGCCAGCCGCTCTGATTGACGCTGACGCGGTACTCGGCCTGCATCAGCTCGTGCTGCGCTGATGCTAACCACGAATCACCCGCGTGGCCTGGTACCGCAGCCTGGGTCAATGTCGCTCCAAGCAGCCCCACCCACAGGAAACATCGATTTACGCCGTTCATGGTCACTCCCGGTTGATGCAAGCCGCGCCGGTACACGTCTCGTGGCGGCGGTCAGAATCAGTCCTCGAAGCCATCGCCGAACAGCACCCCGGCGCAGGCCGCCACTTGCCCGGCGTCGATCACCACGTCGAATTCGGCGCCGATTGCCATCGCGGCGTCATGGTTGAAGATCGTCCAGCGCTGCGCGGTGTTGAAATAGTCAACATCATAGGTAGTGTCGACTGCTGTGGTGCGCGCGGTGATGTGGACCTGGGCGCAGGGCGTGCCGTTCAACAAGGGGTGGTCCAGCAAGGTCGCCTGGCCCGTCGTATTGGCGCTGCTGGCGCTATGCACATAGGCATTCGGACTCGGACCCTGGGAATAGATATTGAAGGCGGCACCGACGCTCATGGCGCCGAAGTCGTTGTTCAGTACGAACCAGGACGATGCGAAATAGCCGACCGAGGTGGTGTGCGGGTTGTAGACGCCGGGCGCCCCGCCCGGATTCCAGTTCGGCGTCGCCAGCACGATCTGGTTGGGCAGACCGTTGAGCGCGCTGTTGTCGATCGTGGTGAAGTGCCCGGAAAGATTGGCCGCGCTGGCGGTGTGGACGAAAGTACCGTTGCCATCGGCCGGAACGAACACATGGAAGGCGGCATTGGGTGGCATCGGCGCTGCCGGTGGCGACTGGTTGAAGATGCGCCAGGTCGACGCCGCGTAATACACACCGATCGGTTGAGCATTGACCACGCCGTCGAAGCGCGGCGTGGCAAACAGGCGTGCGCTCGGGTTGCCATCGACCAGCGCCTGGTTGATCTGGAACCCGTTGCCGCTCGGCGCCAGCGCCCGGGCGCGCAGGCTGAAATCGCCGAATTCATAGGCGCCGATATCGGCGACGCTGTTCTTGAAGCGGCGCAGGCCGTCGGCGTCGACCAGACCAATGCTGGTCGGAAAAAAGAGCAGGGCAAGAGAATTGCCCTGATTGATCGCCGGCGAGCCGGTTTGCAGGCGCAGGTCGGTCAGCGAACGCAGCTTCGGGTCGGCTACGACATCATTGACTCCCGGCGTGTACTGGTTGGAATTGTTGGCAAACACCAGGTTGTAGTCTTCCTGCACCGGCGACTGGAACTCGGGATTGAGAAACAGGCCACGATCGTTGTAGGCGAGCAGGTTGTTTTGTAATGGTCCGCTGATGCTGCCGGTGCCCGCGCTGCCGTTCCAGCGCGAGAAAATCACCCCGAATGAGGCGCCGACCACACTGTTGTTGATCACCTGGGTTGCGATGCTGCCGTTGTTGATCACCTGCAAGATGCCGTTACCCTGGCGGGCGCGGCCGACCACCGCATTACCGATCACGCGCGCGGTGACGGTGCTCGGGGTGGACGAAAACAGGCCTTCGGAAATGCCGATCGCGGCGCGGCTGAAGCGCCCACGCACTTCATTATTGATGACCGTCATGGTCGGCGCCGCAACACCACTGGCCTGGGCGAGGATGCCCCAGCCATCGCCATCGCCGACCGCTTCCAGATGATTGAAGTCGATCAGGGCGGTGCCATTGTTGCCGGCGAAGTTGACTTCCAGCCCAGCGTCGAACAGGCCCGGGGTGGCCACCCGCAGATGGTTGTCGCTGATGCGAACGGTTGCGGCACCGGCGCTGCCGGCCTGGACCCGAATGCCGGCAGCGCTGCTGGCGGCGGTCGACACGATGCTGACCCGGCGGATATCGATATTGGCGGTGCCGGCCTGGTTATGGCTGATGATGACGTGGGCATTGGTCAGGGCAATGCGGCGGATGGCGATGTTGTAGGGATTGGCGTCGGTGGAATTGCCTTCGATACTCAGGCCGGCGGCCATCTGAGCCGAGAACCCGGGCCCGCTCTCGAGGGTGAGGCTGCGCGGCAGGAACAGGCTTTGGGTGATCGGTGTATCGGTCACGATCTGCACGCTATCGCCGGCCGCCGAGGCGTCGATACAGGCTTGCAGGGTGGCGGCGCAGGGGGCGGCGCCAGGCCAGGACCGGACCACGGCGTGGCTTGGGGAGCCGGCCATGCACAGGCCGAGGGCAAACAGCGCAAGGACGGCAGGGTGTTTGTTCATGGGGGAGGCCTTCCGTAGGCGGTGATATCCATGCATACGGGCCGCGCGCGCAGATCCCGCCATGACTTGCTGAACGGCGCTGCGATAAAGCCCCGGGCCAGCGCCTGGCCGTCCCAGCTACCCGGTACGGTAGGGAGCACCGTGGGAAACCGCGAAGTGGGCAAGCGTGCCTGCGGCCGCGGAGCGCCGGGGGAAGAGCGACCCGGATCAGCCGTCCTGCGCAGGCTCGGCCGACCGTGCCCGCCACCCC
>JBGSKT010000178.1:0-11753 GCA_041741075.1 Lysobacterales bacterium | reverse complement strand
TTCGCGGGTAGCCAGCTCGCGATCGACGCGGTGGCAAGCATCACCAGCGTCGCCGTGGCCAGCGCCACCGGATCGGAGACGGTGACTTCATAGAGAAACGCACGCAGGAACGGCGCTGCGAACGCATACAGGGCGAAACCGGTGCCGACGCCGCAGGCGGTCAGCACCAGGCCGCGGGTGATTACCAGGCGGGCGATTCGCCTCGGGTCCGCGCCGATGGCAACGCGAATGCCGAACTCACGGGTCCGCAGGGCAACCGTGTACGCCATCATGCCGTATAGCCCGATCGTGCTCAGCAACAAGGTGATCACCGCGGCAGCCGTCATCAACGCGAGCACCAGCGAAAGCCGCGCTGTCGACGCGCGAACCACATTGCCCATGGTCTCAACGTTATAGATGGGCACGGTCGGGTCGAGTTCGCGCACGATCTGCCTGACTGCGGGCACCAACGCCCCCGCTGGTCCTATCGACCTAACCACGAGCGCCATCGAAGGTCGCGGCGGCGGCTCCACGCTCGGGTCGAGCGGCACGGCCTGCGGCCGGTAGATCATTGCCGACGGCGCCGTCGCCAGGTCGTGGTAGCGCACATCACCGACGATCCCAACGATGGTGTAGGTCGGACCGTCTGGGGCAAGCGTCAGCCGCTTTCCCAAGGACGCAACGCCGTCGCTGTCGCCGAACAGGGTCATTGCTGCGAGCCGACCGATGATGATGTCCCCGCCTTGCGGCGTGTCGAGGCTCCGAAAGTCGCGGCCCGCGAGCAAGGGGATCCGCATCGCCGCAAAATAGCCATTTCCGATGACGTTTACCGGCAGTGTCAGTGTTCGTCCCTCGCCTTCGATCCGAAAGGTTTGCTGCGTTGTCCAGCCGGCAGCGAGCGGCAATTGGCCGGCAAGGCCGGTGGCGCGAACGGACGGGAGTTGACCGACCGACTCGGTTAACCGGGCGAAGAACGCCACAGTGGCCGAATCGTGATAGCGCGCGAAGGGCAGCAGAATCCTGAGGGTCGTTACGTCACTGGTATCGAACCCAGGATGCACCGCGTGCACATGCTGAGCGGTGCGCAACAGCAAGGCCGATCCAACCAGGACCACCAGTGCCACGGCGATCTGCAGGATGGTGATGGCCGACCGCAGGCGCTGCCGGGACTTTCCGGTGGTCTGGCCGCGCGCACCCTCATGTAGATGGCTCGACAGATTTCCGCGCCGACGCCAAACCATCGGCACCGCAGCCAGGAGGGCCACCCCCGCGATCGTAACCAGCGCGACAAACCCGGTGGCCGTGAGCCCGACTTTCAGCTCTGTGAGTCGCGGGACATCGACCGGCTCGAACGCCACAAACGCCGCGACGGCGCCATACGACAACAGCAGGGCAAGGGCTCCGGCGATCGCACCCAACACAGTGGCTTCGCTGAGAAAATGGCTTGCAACGTGGAGGCGGCTGGCACCCAGCGCCTCTCGGACCGAGAGATCGAGCTGGCTGGCGTCGGCGCGGACCAGCATCAGATTCACAACGTTCGCCCAGGCGACGAGAAGCACCAGTCCCGCTGCCGCGGCCAGTATCCATAGCGTGCGCGCGATTGGGCCGGTGAGCTCGTCGCGCAACGACAGTACGACCGGTGTTGGTCTCTGTTCTCCGAGCCAGGTCGTCGTCGAGCCGCCGGTTTGCAGGTGCGGAAAGGACTCCGCCACTCTCGGCAGAATCGTGGCGAGTTCGGTCTGTGCTTGCTCCGCAGTAGCTCCTGGCACGAGGCGCGCCAATCCCGAGTACAAAAAGTCGGTCAAGGATTCGCTATCGGTGTACTTGGCCGGGAGCCACACGCGGGTGGCCGCCGTAGGGAACGAGAACCGCGCCGGCATGACACCAACGATCTCACGCGCCACGTCGTTGACGATCAGCGTCTTGCCGATGACATCGGTCGCAGCAGAGAAGCGGGTTCGCCATTCGGATTCGCTGAGGATGACCGCGTCCGGTCCACCGCGGCGTTCTTCGTCAGCCGTGAATGAGCGGCCGAGCAAGGGGGCGACTTGAAGTAGCGGCATCATCGATGCGCTTACCCAGGTCGCTATGACACTCTCCGCATCGGCGTCGTCGCCCACAGTCCTGACGTTGGTGCTGCCGGTTCGGTATAGCGCGACACCAGCGAGGCGCCGCGCGAATTGTTGGTAGGTGAAGTAGAGCCCCGGCGGCTGCCCTATCCGGCGCTGTTCCGCCGTATCCAGATCGACGCTCACCAGGCGACCCGGCTCGCCGTAGTGCAGCGGGGCAAGCAGCACGCCGTACACGACGGCGAACATCGAGCCCACCGCGGAAAGGCCCAGGGCAAGGGTCAGGATTACCGCGATCGAGAAGACCGGAGCGCGTTTCAACGACTTCAGTGCGTGTCTAATGGGCATCAGTCGGGCAGTCTCGATAAACGCAGGGGAATGGGCAAGAACCCCGACCCCAGCGCCGCGACCCCAGCCATTGGCTACGACGGAGCATTGGGCAGAGTCCAGGCGGCGTATGGCGATTCTTGCCGATCCATCGGGCAGCCAGGAGGCGGGGTTCTGACTTTTGCGGGTTCGCTTCCCGCAGAACCGGAGGTGGAAACTCGACGCTGCCTGGTATCCGGCCGACACCAAAGAATCGGAACCATCGCCGCCAGGTCGGCTGGCGCGGATCATGGCCGGGCGATGGGTTGGCGTTCGGCAAGGTCGGCTCCGGCGCTGCGCGCCTTGAGCCGACCTACGTTTTCTGTGGGAAGAGTGGGTGTCCTGCGTTCCACCCCGATCTCGTGCCAACGATCGAAGGATTCGGTGGTAAACACCGTGAACATGGGCAAAGCCTATGCCGACGCCACCAAATCGTCAACGGCAGTTGACACCATTTCCTCAATGCGAGCGATGGGGTAGCTGGGAGGACGCCGAGCACTGGCGCAAGGACGGCTTCGCGCGTCGAAAACCCGCCCAGCGCATGCAGTGGCTGGAGGAAAAGATCGTGCTGGCACGCCGTCGGGCGAGACGGTGCCGTGGTAGCGCCGTGCCGACCCCCGAGTAGACGCAGAGCTGCTTGTGGTTGACCCATCAGAACGCCATCGCGCCCCTCCTGGTGAACAGGTTACCGCTGGTCGTCGGGGTCGGCGGCAAGCATCGACTGAACGCTTGCTGCCAGCGGCGTCAGGTGCGCGCGCATGACCGCAGTGACCGATATCGGGTCGATGGCGCCGAGGTAGTTGTGAACGAGAATGTTCCTGAATCCGCTGATCTGCCGCCACGGAATGCTCGGGTCGGCTTGTTTGAGCGTGTCTGGTAGGTGCTGGGTCGCTTCCGATAGAGTTTGCAGGTTTCGTAGCGCCGCATCGTAGAGCACCACGTCGTCGATAATACTGCCGCGCGACTCGATCAGCCGCAGGCGATCAATGGCGTCAAGGATGTGCTGGGCGTAAGCCTGCCACCCCTTGCTCACAGCTCTACAGCCTCGGCCAGTACCCGCGCGCGTAGGTGACGATTGAGCTCGTGCTCGGGCACGACTTCCACTGGCCGGCCGACGATGCCGGCCAGTCCTTCGGCCAGCGGTAGTCGCTGCGCGAAGAGGTCGTAGCCAGGCGGAAATTCCACCAGAAAGTCAACATCGCTATCCGGCCTTTCTTCCCCCCGCGCCACCGATCCGAACACGCGGATATGCCCGGCGCCAAAGCGGCGACCGAGTGCGTGGATGGTGTCGCGCTGGGCGCGGAGCGTGTCGAGCAGCATGGGGTGGCGGGCAGAGTTGTTGTGTCGGGAGAAGCATACAACCGGCCGGGATCCCGTGGCGGTGCGACCGACACGCAGCCACAGGCCAAGACGATAGACGGTGACGAAGTGGCCGCGGCAACGGTGGCGCACCGGCCATCGTGCGATCGGCTGCAAAGCGGGCTTCCTCCGCGTATCATCTTGATTCGACAATTCATGCAAGTGGAAGCCGCTTCGCGGCCCGGCTTGCTTCAACCATTGGCGCCCAGAAAAGCTGGGGTCAGGTCTTGTATTGCCACATGATCCCGTCCTGCTCTCCGGAGTGGCGGGTGTCCGGATATGTCACAACTGGAATCTCGATCTGTCTCACCGAACTGTCTTCGTTCCGCGCGCAGTCGCGGAGTGCATGGGGCCCGGCTAGATTCTGCGACTACGGGCGCTACCGCGCCCTACGCGCAGAATGACGGTGGATGACTACGGGCGCTGGCGCGCCCTCCGCGCAGCGGGTTAATCTCTCAGCCTGCTATTCACGGAGACCGCACCGTGTTACCTGCGCTGCTGCTACTCGCACTTTCCTCTTCCTCCGCTGCTGCTGCTGCGCCCGGCGATATCGAGTTCATTCTTGCGCATCCGCCATTCGACGCTTACTACACCTGCGGTGAGCACCGCCAGGGCGAACTTCCCTACCTTGGCGACGATTTGGGCACCGACTGCATGGCCGCAAAACTTGTCACGGTGGACGGCCGTATCTGGTCGCGGACCTACGATGGCGACGGAATGACCAACGAACAATGGTTCATCTGGCGCGCTCAGTTGCACAGTCCCTGCGAGTGCGAGGTGACCAAGATCCACCTGAATCCGGCCCGGAACCAGCCTGGAATACTCGGCAAGCCGCCCGCCTCGTCCATCGAGTTTCGGCAAGCTGACGGCACACACATTGTATTGGCCCACATACAAGAGCCAACCGTGAAGGTTGGCGACCATGTTGCCTATGGGCAGCCGGTGGCACTGGTTGGCAACAACGGCTACGGCCGGAATCCGCATGTCCACGTTGGCGCATGGCGAGGCGGGAAGGCCCTCCAAACCCGCTGGGACAATTCCAATACCAAGTCTGCATCCAAGCCTACCAACTGAAACACCGGGGCCCGGAGTACTTTCGACGCACCCGCCATTTGGATTATTCAGATTGTGCTTCGTCAGGTCGGGATTTTTCGAGGAAGGCCAAGGACTCATGAAACCTGTTTGTGCTTGCCTGCTGGCGGCTCTGCTTGTGCTGGGTTGTGCGCCCGCCGACTACCCGGGGGAGTGGCCGCGCGCGGCCAGCAGCTTGCTGTCGCGCAAGGGGGGCTGCCCTGATCTTTCGGGCGATTTCGATGGCGTGGACGGTCGCCTGCTGTTCCTGCTGGGGCGCGATCCCGATTTCGAGAAGAGCATCCGTTTCCAGCCCGAGCACCGCGCCAAGCTTACGATGGCGGCCGATGGCCAAACGCTCGATATCGCCACCAGCGTGAATGAGCGCGGCCTGGTGCAAATGCGTGAGCGCATGCTTAGCTACAACCAGGACTACGTAGATGTCGACAGCATCGTGCGGCTCGTGCGCGGCACCGATTTCGACTGCGCCGGCGGATGGTTGCATTCCCTGCGCTTTCCGCAGTCCGAATCGCAACACGGGATGCGCCGGATGGAACTGCGGGTGGCGCGCGACGCCGACGATGGCCTGATCGCCGGCGCCCGTCTGCGCCTCGAGCAGAGTGTGGGCTGGGCCGACAGTCGCCGCATCCCGCTCGGCTCGCACGATGAAACGCGTTGGCACCGCTGGCCATCGTGGCCACGCGAAGCCGAGGCCGCACTGGCCGCCGCACAGAGCGTCGCCCTGCATCGCCATGGCTGGATCAATCATGGCCGCAGCGTGCCGACCCGGTTCACCAGCTTCTATGTCGAGCCGATCTGTCTTCGCTACGAACAATACGGCCGGTTCAGCGCGCCGCACGGCCCCGAAATGCGACGCCAGCGCGAGGACCGGGGCCCGCCGCCACCGGAATGTCCGCAAGGCTGGGGCAAGTTCGACTTGGGCGAGGTGTTCCGCACCGGCATGGACCTGTCGAGCGGCGCAACACAACGCTATCGCATCGTGTGGTTTCCGCTGTCAGAAGGTGAGCAGGCGCAGCGCGAAATCGTGGTCAGCAATCCCATGGCATTGCCACTGATGCCTGGCGAGAAAGAACGCTGGCCAGTCAGATAGCGCCGAGGTCGGCAGTGGGGTGCCGCCGGCTTCCCGGGGAGGCGGAATCAGCAACGGCGGGGCAACAGCGCTTCTGATCGCAGCAGCGAAGTGTACTTGCCTGATGCGATAAACTCCCGCCGGCCATCGATGTCCTTGGCCCGGGGAGCGCTGCGACCTTGACGACTCAACGGCCGCAACGGGCTTCGTCCACGTGGCCGCTTGGCGTAACAATTCATGCAAGTTGGTGCCGCTTTGCGGCTTGGCTTAGCTAAAGTGCCTGGAGACCCGATGTCATCGATCAACGGATTCGGAAGTGCCCACATCGGCTGCTCGGACGTAGGCGCCGACGGTTCTTACATCACTACAGAGTGGGTGATCGCCGTGATTCCCCTTGTCCCAATCCGTTCTCTCCGATTGCTGCCTACATCCCACAGCAACCTGGGGTTTTTCTCCAGTTCGACGTTTCAGAGTCAGCCCGTTCCACTCCATTGGCCGCACGTCTTGTGGATGTATGCCACCTATCTGGCAGCCGCCGTTTTCTTTGCTGTGACGGACCACCTTCTCGGTCCCGAGTCGAGCGGTTTCGTGGCCAGCCCGCTCCTGTCTTCGTTAATGGCGTTCGCATTCTCCGTTTTCTCGATTTGGGTCTCCCGTTTCATCCGTGAAGGAAGCACGTTCGCAAGCCTGATCGTCTTTGCCGTGATCATCACCTTTTCGTTCGTTACCGCTGGCAACATCTCGGCGCATCCGGACACGTCCTGGCGGTACATGTATTTTTTGTGGGCGGCCTATGCCACTTTCTACATCGTCAAGTATTTTAAGAAGAAGGATTCGACCACGAACCGGCAAAAGGTGCGGCACTGAGCGGGACTCTCGATCGCTTGGCACCGGTGAACGCGGGCCGCACCGATTTGAAGCCTGCGGGGCGTGCAGGGTCTGATGTGCGCACAGATGTCTGGAATCAAAGCAACGGCGAATGGATTCTTCGCCCGCACTAGGCATGTCCGGTCTTTGGAGGTTCAAACGCAATGATCAACAGGAACGAAGATGCATAAGTGGGTTCTGGGCGCCGCGGCGCTGTTGTCTATTCTGACTTCGGGAGATTCGATTGCGGGCAGTACCCAGTTATGCAGCTACGGCCATCAGCAACGATTGGTTTCCATCGTGAATGCTGGCGCGGAGCGGAGTGTGCCCTGCCAGGTGCAATACACGCGTCGCGGTACGAAAATCTCACTTTGGCACGCTCACCATGAGCGGGGCTATTGCGAAGCCCGAGCGGCAGCATTTGTTCAGAAGCAGATTGACTGGGGCTGGAAGTGCGCTCCGGTCGCCGACGCTGCAACCCTGTTCGGTGTGCCGGCGGACCCACCATCCGGACCAATCCAGCAAAGCCCGGTACCCGGCGATGACGTCGCCTTGAATGATGCCGGCGCGTCCGCGGTACCCATCCGGGGACCGAAACAGCGCGGCGGGTCGCGCCATCCCGCTCGGCTCAAACCGCAGGCGCCGGATGGCGGAACCGGCGCGCTCGCCAAAGCAAAGAGTTGGTTGGCGATAGCGCCATTCGGCGCAGCGTTGAGCGCCGCCACGCCAGTCAAGCCGGCCGTGGAAGAGTTCTATCAGGTGAATGGCCGCATGCCGGACCGATCGGCGGATATCGCACTTGACGACTGGGAGAGAGCAGCCGACAGCAGGAAGGTCGAACGCAAGATTGGCGTTGACGGCCAAATCTGGGCCAGAAGCAGGGGCTCGATGGGGATCGAGCTGGTGTTGATGTTGAAGCCGCTGGTGACCGCCGGTTCGTCCTGGTTGCAGTGGCAATGCGTTACCAGCATCGATGTGGGTGTTGAGGACTGCACCGTGGATCGGGACTTGTCCTATCCGTGAGGCTTGCGTCGCGGCCGGACGCCAGTCGGGCAAGTGGCTGCAGGCGCGGCGCGCGGCCGCCTCGGGCTGGCGCGTGTGGCCTTCGGCCCATGCGCCATTGTCCCGGTGATCGCGCGCCGCCGGGCTCAATCGCGGTCGAGGTTCATTACTTTAGTCCAGGCCGCGATGAAGTCGCGCACGAATGTTTCGCGCGCATCGTCGGCCGCGTAGGCTTCGGCTACAGCGCGCAGTTCGGAGTGCGAGCCGAAGATCAGATCGACCGGGGTGGCGGTCCACTTCAGCTTGCCGGACTTGCGATCGTGGCCTTCGTACAGTCCCTCGCTCCCGGCCGACTTCGACCATTGCGTGGACAGGTCGAGCAGGTTGACGAAGAAGTCGTTACTCAGGGTGCCCGGATGCGCGGTGAACACGCCATGCGCGGTCTGCCCGGCATTGGCATTCAAGGTCCGCATGCCGCCGACCAGCACGGTCATTTCCGGCACGCTCAGGGTCAGCAGGTTGGCACGCTCGACCAGCATTTCCGCCGGCGCCAGACGGTTGTCGGCGCCAAAGTAATTGCGGAAGCCATCGGCGCGCGGTTCGAGTACGGCGAAGGCGTTGGCATCGGTGTCGGCCTCGCTGGCGTCCATGCGCCCCGGCGTGAACGGCACCGGCGCCGGGTAGCCGGCTTTGTCAGCCGCCTGTTCGATCGCTGCGGCGCCGCCCAGTACGATCAGGTCGGCGAGCGATACCCGCTTGCCCTCTTTCTGCGCGTGATTGAACTCGCGCTGGATCGCCTCAAGACGCGGCAATACCTTGGCCAGTTCGGCCGGGTCGTTGACCGCCCAATCCTTCTGCGGGGCGATCCGCAGGCGGGCACCGTTGGCGCCGCCGCGATGATCGCTGCCACGGTAGCTGGCCGCGGCTGCCCAGGCGGTGCGGACCAGCTCGGGCACACTCGAACCCGAGGCCAGAATCTTCGCCTTCAACTGCGCAATGTCCTGTGCATCAATCAGCGCGTGATCGGGCGTGGGGATCGGGTCTTGCCAGATCAGGTCCTGCTTGGGCGCGTCGGGGCCGAGGTAGCGGCTGCGCGGACCCATGTCGCGATGGGTGAGCTTGAACCAGGCCTTGGCGAAGGCCAGCTCGAATGCTTTGGGATCCGCCAGGAAGCGCCGGGCGATCTTTTCGTAGCTCGGATCAAAGCGCAGCGACAGGTCGGTGGTGAACATGATCGGCGCATGCCGTTTGGCCGGATCGTGCGCGTCCGGGACGAAGGCGACTTGGTCGGCATTGCTCGGAATCCACTGGATCGCGCCGGCCGGGCTTTTCGTCTGAACCCATTCGAAGGCGAACAGATTGCTCAGATACTGGGTGGTCCAGCGGGTCGGACTGGAATTCCATGCGCCTTCCAGACCGCTGGTGATGGTGTCTTCGGCGTTACCTTTGCCGCAGCGGTTCTTCCAGCCGATGCCTTGATCCTCGATTGGTGCGCCAGCGGGACCGGTGCCGAGGCATGCATCCGGCTTGTGCGCGCCGTGCGCCTTGCCAAAGGTGTGGCCGCCGGCGATCAGCGCGACGGTTTCCTCATCGTTCATTGCCATGCGGCCGAAGGTCTCGCGGATGTCGCGCGCGGCGGCCAACGGATCGGGATTGCCGTTCGGGCCTTCCGGGTTGACATAGATCAGGCCCATCTGCACCGCCGCCAGCGGGCGTTGCAACTGGCGGTCGCCGTGGTACCGCTGGTCGGCCAGAAATTTCTGTTCCGGGCCCCAATAGACCGAGTCGGCTTCCCAGTCGTCCACGCGTCCGCCGGCAAAGCCGAAAGTCGTAAAGCCCATCGATTCGAGCGCGACGTTGCCGGTCAAAACCATCAGGTCGGCCCAGGAAATCGCACGGCCGTATTTCTGTTTGATCGGCCACAGCAGCCGCCGGGCCTTGTCCAGGCTCACGTTGTCGGGCCAGCTGTTGAGCGGCTCGAAGCGTTGCTGGCCGCCGTCGGCGCCACCGCGGCCGTCGAGGGTGCGGTAGGTGCCGGCGCTGTGCCAGGCCATGCGGATGAAAAACGGGCCGTAGTGGCCGTAATCGGCCGGCCACCAGTCCTGCGAGCTGGTCATCAGCGTGCGCAGATCCTGCTTGAGCGCATCGAGATCGAGCCGGTTGAAGGCTTCGGCATAATTGAAATCATCGCCGAGCGGGTTGGATGCGGCGGCGTGCTGGCGCAGCGGACCCAGGTCCAGATGCTCGGGCCACCAGTCCTGATTCGCCATCGGTTTGTTCTGGGCCTGCACCGGGCCGGACGGGGCCATCGGCGACAGGGCGAGCATCAACGACAGTACCAGTGCTTTGCTGTTTTTCATGGCAGTTTGTCCGCGGCTTGTGAACGGTGGCGGGAACAGTACGCGCGCTGCGGCCATGTTAGAAGTTGATTGATGTTATTGGTTCGATAGACCCGATCAATGACCACCGCGTCGCTGCCGGTTGCTGGCGAGCGCACCTCGACCTGCACCCGGCCAGCGGTCGCGACGAAACCGGGTTACGGCCGACTCTGGCGGCGAGCGACTGCGAAGTCCCCGATGGCTTCTACCGTTTCCACGCCCAATCACGGCACTTCTTTTGGCGCCGACAGCGATGGCCGTCGCCTGTGTGCTGGCAGCTCGGCAGGGAGCAGGTCGAGATCGATCTGAGCGATGATCTCGACCTTGAATGGCTTTTCCGGCCCCTCGACGGACACCCCTGTCACTTGGGACCGGAAACGCTTCAGACTTGAAACCGCCTAGGTCTCACCACAGAATCACGAGGTTGCCTTTCTCCTGAGGCACCAGACCAGCAACAGGATCAATACGACAATGATTGCCACCAGCCACCACGCAATGGGGCATGCCTTTTCAACCTGGGAAGCGCTGGCAAGAATTCTGCCTTCGGCAACCGGCGCATGCCCGTCGACAAATACCTTGGCCGCAAGGTCGTTGCCAATCACCGCCACGTCGAGGATGCAGGCCTCGAGCAGCGGTCCCGGCTTGACACCCGCGGCCGCACAAACCGCACGCGTCTTTTCGGCCAGCTTCGGGTCCAGATCGCTTGCGTAGAAAGTTCGTTCGGGGGCGCCGCGTTCCTTGACGGTGAGGCCGCACGGCGACAACAGCGACGCTTTTTCGGGAACGCGCCAGCTATCGGCGTAGCGGTGATAGAACGCATCGAAGGCAAACGGAGTCGATAACACGGCGCCGTCGCGCGTGGCCACCTGGTGGACGTTGCCGCCGGCATTGGCGAGCAGGCCGAACGCTGTGGCAGGCCAGCGACCGAGGCCCACGGAGACGTCGATCCAGGTGGGATGGACGGTAGCGCGCACGGAATTGCCGGTTTGATCGGTAATGACGTACAAGCTGCCGGTATGCCAGATATCGACTCCATCGGGCGAGGAGAGATATTTTCCATCAGCCAGTTCCGCGGGTTCGCCATCGACATGCAGCCGTGCCCCCACTTCGTTGCCCTCCGCTGCCAGACACAGGGCGACCTTGGTGTCGCCCATTTGCGTTGCGACCGCACTATTGACCGACGCGCTCGGCCAGTTTGGTGCTCCCGATACTTGCCGCGTTTGCACCACGAAGTCGGGATCGACCTGCGCCAGAATAAAATCGCCAGTGGCCTGAAAATCGTAGAACAGGCCGTTGAATGTCATCAAATGCGTACCTGATTAGCCACAAACCTCAGCTATCCATACCCGTTCGCCCTGAGCGCAGCGCCGTAGGCGCGAAGTCGAAGGGTCCCGAGGGGTGCTTCGACTTCGCCCGCTACGCGAGCTACGCTCAGCACGAACGGTCCTTGGGTTCCCTGGCTGAGATTCGGGGCTAATCAGGAAATTCGTCCTGATTAGCCACAAACCTCAGCTATCCATACCCGTTCGCCCTGAGCGTAGCGCCGTAGGCGCGAAGTCGAAGGGTCCCGAG
>JBGSKT010000177.1:0-2251 GCA_041741075.1 Lysobacterales bacterium | reverse complement strand
GCGGCGGCCGCCGCGGTCGCCGGCATCCCGCTGTTCGCCCGGGCCAGCAATATCGTCACCGACCGCGCCGAGACCGCACTCAAGTGGAGCAAGGCGCCGTGCCGGTTCTGCGGCACCGGCTGCGGTATCAATGTGGCGGTCAAGGACGGCCGTGTGGTCGCCACCCACGGCGACATCCATTCCGAAGTGAATCGCGGGCTGAACTGCGTCAAGGGCTATTTCCTGTCCAAGATCCTGTATGGCGACGACCGCCTGACCACGCCGCTGTTGCGCATGCGCGACGGCAAGTATCACAAGCAGGGCGAATTCACCCCGGTCAGCTGGGACCAGGCCTTCGATCAGATGGCCAGCCAGTTCAAGCGGGTGCTGAAGGAAAAAGGCCCGACCGCGGTCGGCATGTTCGGCTCTGGCCAGTGGACGGTGTGGGAAGGCTACGCCGCCAACAAGCTGTTCAAGGGCGGCTTCCGCTCCAACAACATCGACCCGAACGCGCGCCACTGCATGGCCAGTGCGGTGATGGGCTTCATGCGCACGTTCGGCATGGACGAACCGATGGGTTGCTACGACGATATCGAAGCGGCCGATGCGTTCGTGCTGTGGGGCTCGAACATGGCCGAAATGCACCCGATCCTGTGGACCCGGGTGACCGACCGCAAGCTGTCCAATCCGGGCGTCAAGGTGGCGGTGCTGTCCACCTTCGAGCATCGCAGTTTCGAACTCGCCGACATCCCGATCGTGTTCACCCCGCAGACCGATCTGGTGATCCTCAACTACATCGCCAACCACATCATCCAGTCCGGGGCGGTAAACCGCGATTTCGTTTCTGCGCACACCAGTTTCAAACTCGGCGTCACCGACATCGGCTACGGCCTGCGTCCGGACCATCCGCTGGAAGTGGACGCCGTCGATGCGGCCAATCCCAACCAGGGCACGCCGATCGACTTCGAACAGTTCGCCGCCTTCGTGCGCCCTTACACCCTGGACTATGCGGCGAAAATGAGCGGCGCCGACAAGGGCTGGCTGAAGCAACTGGCCGAGCTCTATGCGGACCCGAAGCTCAGGGTAACCAGCTTCTGGACCATGGGTTTCAACCAGCACAGCCGTGGCGTCTGGGCCAACAACATGGTCTACAACATCCACCTGCTGACCGGGAAGATCGCGACCCCGGGCAATTCGCCGTTCTCGCTGACCGGGCAACCGTCGGCCTGCGGCACCGCGCGCGAAGTCGGCACCTTCAGCCATCGACTGCCGGCCGATCTGGTGGTGATGAATCCGGCGCACCGGGCCACGGCCGAACAGATCTGGAAGCTGCCCTCAGGCACCATCGTCGACAAGCCCGGCCTGCACGCGGTCGCGCAGAATCGTGCGCTCAAGGACGGCTTGCTCAACGCCTATTGGGTGCAGGTCAACAACAACATCCAGGCCGCGGCCAACACCGGCGAGGAAGCGATCCCGGGCTATCGTAATCCGGACAACTTCATCGTGGTGTCGGATGCCTATCCGACCGTGACCGCGATGGCCGCCGACCTGATCCTGCCGGCGGCGATGTGGGTCGAGAAGGAAGGCGCTTACGGCAATGCCGAACGCCGCACCCAGTTCTGGCACGAGCTGGTGCCGGCGCCGGGCGAGGCGAAATCCGACCTGTGGCAACTGATGGAGTTTTCCAAGCGCTTCACCACCGACGAAGTCTGGCCGCAGGAATTGCTCGCCGCCAACCCCGGCTACCGCGGCAAGACCCTGTTCGAAGTCCTGTTCCGGAACGGCAAGGTCGATCGCTTCGGGACCGAACAGATCGAGTCCGGTTACGCCAACCACGAATCCCGCGACTTCGGCTTCTACGTGCAGAAAGGCCTGTTCGAGGAATACGCCGAGTTTGGCCGCGGCCATGGCCACGACCTGGCCGACTTCGACGCCTACCACCAGAGCCGCGGCCTGCGCTGGCCGGTGGTCAAGGGCGAGGAAACGCTGTGGCGCTGCCGCGAAGGCAGCGACCCCTACGTCAAACCCGGCAAGGGCTTCGAGTTCTACGGCAACGCCGACGGCCGCGCGGTGATCTGGGCGCTGCCCTACCAGCCGCCGGCCGAAGTGCCCGATGCCGAGTTCGATCTGTGGCTATCCACCGGTCGCGTGCTCGAACACTGGCATTCCGGATCGATGACCATGCGCGTGCCGGAGCTGTTCAAGGCGGTGCCGCAGGCGGTGATCTTCATGCACCCGGACGATGCCCGCGCACGCGAGCTGCGCCGTGGCC
>JBGSKT010000176.1:0-4608 GCA_041741075.1 Lysobacterales bacterium | reverse complement strand
GCCAGCGCCGGCCGGGCTATCGCCGCGGTCGCCGGCGTGCCAGGTTGCGGCCAGCAGGCGAACGCCTGCATACTGCGCCGTCACGGAAGGGGCTGGCCTTGAACTATCGACACGCCTACCACGCGGGAAATTTTGCCGATGTGCTCAAGCATGTGGTGCTGGTCGCCGGCATCGAGGCGCTGAAAGCCAAGCAGACGCCGTTCGCCTATATCGAATCCCACGCCGGCGCCGGTCGCTATGACCTCGACGCCAGCGAAGCACAGAAGACCGGCGAGTTCCGCGACGGCGTCGAGCGCCTGTTCGACGCCGAGCGACTGCCGGCCGTGGTCCACGCTTATCTGAACCTGGTGCGTTCGCAACTGCAGCCAGGCCACGGCGGACGTGGCCACTATCCGGGTTCGCCGGCGATCGCCGCGGCGCTGCTGCGCGACCAGGATCGTCTGCAACTGTGCGAACTGCAAGACCTGGAAGTCGCCGAGCTGCGCGCGCTGTTTCGCGCCGACCAACGCGTCGCCGTACATCAGCGCGACGGCTACCAGGCGCTCAACGCGCTGCTGCCGCCCAGAGAAAAACGCGGCCTGGTGCTGATCGACCCGCCATTCGAGGCGCAGGACGCCGAGTTCCGTCTGATCGAGGCCGCGCTCACCGCCGGCAGCGCGAAATGGCCGAACGGGGTGTTTGCGATCTGGTACCCGATCAAGCTGCGCCAGCACATCCTGCCGTTCCACCGCTGGCTGAAAGACAGCGGCCTGCGCAAGGTGTTAATCGTGGAGTTACTACTGCACCCGGATAATTCCGCCCTGCGTCTGAACGGCTGCGGCATGGCGATCGTGAACACGCCTTACCGGCTGGACCGGGTGATCGGCGAGTGCCTGCCGGTGCTCGCCCAGCATCTGTCGCAAAGCCGATTCAGTCAACCCAAGTTGCAGTGGCTGGTGGAGGATTGATCCGATGAAACGAACCCGTTTGATGATCCGCACGACAGGCGCGAGCCTGGCCCTGGTCGCCACCCTGCTGCTCGGTGGCTGCGCCACACCGCTGGCCTTCGACCCAGCCAATGTCGCCACCAAACTGGCGCCCTGGCAGGCCGCCGAAGGCCCGGCCCGCTCGGAGCAGGTGATCTGGGGCGGGGCGGTGATCGAGGTCCGCAATTTCGAGAAACAGACCGAGATCGAGGTGCTTGCCTACCCGCTCGACCGCCACCAGCGGCCGCTACCGACCGCGCCGTCGCAGGGCCGCTTCGTGGTGGTCCTCGATGGCTTCGCCGAGCCCGCCGATTTTCCCGCCGATGCCCTGCTCACCCTCAAGGGCCATCTGTTCGGCACCCGCGAGGGCCGCATCCAGCAGAGCGTGTATCGCTTCCCGATCGTCAAGGACGCCAATATCCACGTCTGGACCCGGGCCGAACTGGAGCCCCGATACCGCAGCAACTGGTCGTTGGGCGTCGGCGTGGGGTTCTGAGCGGGAGGCGGAAGGCGAAGACCGTGGGAGCGACGAAACGTCGCGACTGTCATCGAAGCCAGCAGTCGCGACGTTCCGTCGCTCCCACAAACACCACTTCCCGTCTCCCGTCTCCCGCTTCCCGTCTCCCGCCTCACTCAATCATGCACATCCGGCTCGACGAAACTGAAGCGGATCTCGGGAAAGCGTGAACGCATGGCGGCTTCGACCCGATTGATCTGGGCGGCGGCCTGGCTGACCGGCAGGTCTTCGGCCATCTGCACCTTGACCGCCACCATCACGTCGGTGCCGAGCTGCAGGGTGATCAGGTTGAACACCCGGCCGATTTCCGGCCGCTCGGCCAGAAACGCGCGGAGCTGACGATTCAATACCGGATCGGCGCTCTGCCCGATCAACAGGGCCTTGACCTCGACCGCCACGAACACCGCGATCACGATCAGCAGCACGCCGATCGACAGGGTTCCCAACGCGTCATACAGCGGGTTGCCGGTGAACATGGTCAGCAGCACCGCGGCCAGGGCGATCGCCAGACCGAGCAGGGCGGCCAGGTCCTCGCCGAAGATCACGATCAGCTCGCTCTGCCGGGAGTCCCGGAACCAACGCCACAAGCTGTCGCTGCCGCGGGCAAGATTGACTTCGCGCATGCAGCCGGCCATCGAGACTGCTTCCACCACCAGACCAAAGGCCAGCACCCCAACTGCCAGCCAGGGCCAGTTCAGCGGCGTCGGGTGTTGCAGCTTGTGCAGGCCTTCGTACAGCGAAAACATGCCGCCGACGCTGAACAGCAGCAGGGCGACCAGAAACGACCAGAAATAGATCGATTTGCCGAAGCCGAGCGGAAAGTCCGCAGTCGGCGCCTGCTTCGCGCGTTTCATGCCGAGCAGCAACAGCAACTGGTTGCCGCAGTCGGCGAGCGAGTGCACCGCCTCGGCCAGCATCGCCCCGGACAGGGTGAAAAACGCAGCCACCGACTTGGCGATGAAGATCGCAAAATTGGCCGCCAGCGCAATCAGGATCGCCCTGGTCGAATCGCCCTTGCCTGCCATCGTTCTATCCGTCGTCGTCGAGGCTGGCGATTATGCCCGAGAACCCACCCGGTCGCGCCGGCTTCGGCCAAAGCAGCTCGCCGTCCGCAGCGATCCGCCTGTCGTTTGCCTGTGCCCCGCAATAGGCGCAGAATCCGCCTCGTTGGACGAACAAACGGGGTGAGCGCACCCGGCGCGTTGCAACCCGCGCAGTTTCAGATCGTTTCCGGATCGCTGCCGGTGGGTTTGAACCTGAGTTTGGCCGGTGTACTAAGTGGCACACCAACCAGTACTGGAGATTTCAATTTCACGGTAAGCGGCAGCGACCCGGGCATCGCCGCCTGCGCCTTCGACCGCGCCTACTCGCTCACCGTCCGGCTGCGCGACATCTTCGCCGACGGCTTCGAATAGTCGCGATCTGCGCCCGGCAGGGAAGCCGGCATGATCGAGCAGGAACCGGGATCAGGACCGGGGCCAGTCCGGATATGTACCCAAAAAAAAACGCCGACCCCTGGGTCGGCGTTTTTCCATACTGCAGTTCGGTCGCAGGGGAGACCGATCGAACCGATCCGTCAGCCGCGCATCCGGGCTGCCACAAAGCCACCCACCAGCAGGGTCAGGACGGCCAGCAACAGCAGCGCACGCTGATCATTGACCGCGACCGGGAGCGCCGGCGCTACCGGACCGGCGGCGCAAGGCAGATCGACCACTTCAAAGGCAAAATCGCAAATTGCCGCTCCGGATGTGTTGGTCACGGCCAGTACCAGATCGCTGTTCGCCGGCACTTCGAAAGAGAACGGCTGGGCCACGCTCGAACCGACATCGCCGACGAAATTGGTGCCCTGATTCAAAGGGTCGTAGCTGCCGATATAGGCCGACGCATGGGCGTTGGTGCTACAAGGCACGGCACCGGCATCCGGATCGAAATTGACCGTTACGCAGGCGGCGGCATTGCTGGTATTCGGGAAGGTGAAGGTCTCGAAATTGTAATTGGTGCCAGCGTTTAATATCCCGGGATAGACCTTGCCCGGGCAGGTGCTGGCGATGCCATCACGGAAGATCCGTCCACTTTGCACGTTGCTGCCGCTGAACGCCGCATTGACCACACCGTTCGGGCAGACCGCACCCTCGACCGCCGCCGGCAGACCATTGAGGCTCAGGCCACCGGACGCCGCCGGCAGTCCGGCATCGTTGGCGCTTTGCGCCATCGCGGCGCCGGAAAAAACCACTGCAATTGCCAGAACATTAGGTAAGACGCTTCATGGGGATTCCTTCTGGTTCGGGACGATCAGGGCAAACGCTCGGGCACCACGGCAACCATCGCACACGCCTAATACGGCCGGCAGTATCCGACAAAGTGTGGGTTTTGCCAAGCCGATCACACTCTTTTCCGGTTTTCCCCGAATCCCGCCCACTTCCCGACGGACCGCCACGCGCTGACCGTGCCGGCATGGGTGAGGGCTTCAGGCGTCCCCCGGACGATCACCCGGAACGGTCGGCGCTGCCGGGGTAGGTGGATCGTCGCGGCCGGCGATCAGCCGTGCGCCGCGGCCAAAGGTGAGGTAGCTGAAGAACCACTGCGCGGCGACCAGCAGGCGGTGGCGCATGCCGATCAGGAAAACCACATGGGCGATGCCCCAGACCCACCAGGCCAGCGAGCCGCATAGCCGGACACGACCGAAATCGATCACCGCCTCGTGCCGCCCGATCGTGGCCAGGTTGCCGTAGTGCCGATAGCGGAACGGCCCTGGAGGTGACTTTCCGGCCACCGCGGCGGCGATCACGCGGGCGACATGGGCGCCGGCCTGCTTGGCCGCCGTGGCGATGCCCGGTGCAAACCCGCCGCTGCCGTCGGGCATGGCGGCGGTGTCGCCAATCACGAAGACCTCCGGGTACGCCGACAGCCGGAGATCGTTTCTCACCTGGACGCGTCCAGCGCGGTCGCCCTCGGTGCTCAGCCATTCGGCTGCGGGCGAGGCGGCGACGCCCGCGGCCCAGATCAGGGTCGCTGCCGCCAAGGGCTGGCCATTGGCGATCACCCCGGTGGCGTCGCAGTCGCTGACCCGGGCCCCGACCCGGACTTCGACGCCGAGCCGCTCGAGCGCACGACAGGCATAGATCG
>JBGSKT010000175.1:0-1546 GCA_041741075.1 Lysobacterales bacterium | reverse complement strand
GCTTGTGCCGGGCGCGGTCGGCGAGCCCGACCAGGGCGAGTGCGATAGCCGCCCGCCGGGCCCGTTCGCCGGCACCAAAATCGCAGAGCAGCAGGGGCAGCTCGACGTTTTTCTGCGCGCTCAGCACCGGCATCAGGTTGTAGCTCTGGAAAATGAAGCCGACCGTGGCGGCGCGCCAGGCGGCGAGCTGATCGGAACCGAATTCGTCGATGCGCAGACCATCGACCAGCAGTTGTCCGCCGCTCGGCGAGTCCAGCCCGCCGATCAGATTGAGCAAGGTAGTCTTGCCGGAACCGGACGGCCCCATCAGGGCCACGAAATCGCCCTCCGGAATGTCGAGATCGATGCCGTGCAGCACTTCGATCACCTGCTGGCCGCGGACATAGGCCTTGGTCAGTTCGCGCATCCGCACCAGTGGCGTGTTGTGATCGCTCACGGTGCGCTTACCTGGCGGCTGGCTTGAGTTGTACGCGGCGGCCGTCGGCGAGACCAGCGGGCGGGTCGATGATCACCCTTGCGCCGCTCTTCAATGCGCCCTCGACGCGTTGGTCGGCGTCGCGCTTCTCGGCCAGCGTCACCGCGATGCGTTTGGCTTCATCCCCGTTTCCGACGATGAACACCGCCGATTGCTTGTCCGCGGTGATCACCGCCGCGGCCGGAATCCACACGCCGGTGGGTTTCGCCGCACCGGCCACCGGCGTTTCCAGAAAGCTCACGCGCACGCCCATGTCCGGCACGATCCGGCGGTCCTTGCTGTCAATCGCGATGCGCACCTTGACCGTGGCTTTGCTGCGGTCGGCAGTCGGGATGATCGCCAGCAAGCGGCCCGGGATTTTCCACTCCGGGTAGGCATTCAGCACCGCCTGTACCGGCATGCCCGGTGTGACCCGGCCGATATAGGCTTCATTGACGTCGACCTGGATCTCCAGTGAATCCATATCGACCAGGGTGCCGATGCCGGTGCGGATCGACCCGCCGCCGGCTGAAATCGGCGAAATCATTTCGCCCGGCTGCGCCGCCTTGACCGTGATCACACCGGCGAACGGCGCGCGCACGATGGTGTTGTCGAGCTGCTGCCGGGTCACCGCGATGCTCTTGCTGGTCACCTCGACCTGGGCCTGCTGCGAAGCGATGCGGGCGCTCAGCGCCTTGACATTGGTGTCGGCGTTGTCCAGCGACTGCTGGCTGGTCAGTTGCTGCCGAACCAGGTCTTGCTGGCGTGCGAGGTCGCGCCTGGCCAGGTCCAGATTGGCCCGTATCTCGGCCAGCTGCGCCTGGGCGGCGCGGTGCTGGGCTTCTGAAAGGTGCAGGGCCGCTTGCGCGTCGGCGTCGTCCAGGCTGGCCAGAATCTGCCCCTCTTGCACCTGCTGGCCTTCCTCGATAAACACTTCGCGCACCTTGCCGGTGATCTTGGCCGAGACCGTGGCGATGCGCCGCGCGGTGACGAAGCCGGAGGCATCGAGCAGCGAGCAGTGACACTCACAGGCACCATACATCATGCACTCTGCTGCCAGCAGCTAAGACCAGTGAGCTTAGCCAAACAGCG
>JBGSKT010000174.1:0-2052 GCA_041741075.1 Lysobacterales bacterium | reverse complement strand
TGCCCAATCCATCTTCAACCACCCCATGCAATCAATGCGTTGCAGAGCTTAGCTCAAGTTGTGTGTAATGATATGGGTTGAACGAAGAAAGCTTTGGCTTGCTGTTCAACCAAGACTTTGCTTTGCTCTCCAACCATGGAGGGCGTGCGCTCAGCCGATGCCCCCAGGCACCAGACTGCGACCTTGTGCGCACGAACGCCCATGCCGCTTCGGCCTGCACCTTGCCGCCGCCCGCGCCGATGCCGCGCGTGCTTGCGCGTCGAGCGATCGCAAACCGTGCTCGTTATTGTCGCTTGCGACATCCTCATCCTCTCGAATTCGGTTAGGAAGCGTCCGGAACCTGACAATTAAAACGCCCGCATCCGGTTACGACTCAAGCCACCTGTACTTCAGGTGTTGTCGTTGGCTTTGTTTAGTTTTCTGATCACATTGAATCCTGTAAAATCGCGCACCACAAGGCGAATGTAATCCGGGTCAATATAAATATTTCCGCACGCACAACCAATGGCATCTTTAGGCTGAGACGGTATAATCGAGCCGCAATATAAGCATTTATAATATAAATCCCGACCGCGCGGGGCGTCCGCTGTATTTCTAACTGAATCTGATACCAATTCAAATTGGCGATCTGTCACGGTATTATCTCCAATAGATTTTGATCTATTAAGTCTTGTATCTTCGTGTCGAAAAGGAATTGCTTTCCACCTCCGGTGGCACCGAACTCAGGAACCGCCGCAGCACTTCCGATATCGGCCTCAATTGGACCGAGCACCCGCAATCGCGTGAAAGGCAATGCCTCAGAGCCTGCCGGCAATCCACGGGCGGAAACAGAAGCGCCGCTGTCGCTTGCAAAACGACCGGTGAGCCGACCCACTCGGTCGATAATTGCGCCCGGAGCTAACGTACCCCGTGCCCGGTCCAGGGCAAAACCATCATTTCCTGGAAATGGAAGATCACGTTGGGCGATTATTCTTCCAGTGCTCGAATCCCGAAACCGCCTTATTTTCCCGTCATAAATGAACCTGGCCTGAGGTTGGGTAGCTGGCGATACAGTCACCTTTCCGTTGGGTCGAGCCGATCCGAACGCGCCGTCAAGATCGTCAATAACCCCAGCATCCACGCCGATCTCGTGTCGCTTGCCCAGTCCGCTCGCATCCTCGACCACGCCGCGCGCGCCCTGCACCGCATTCTTCAACTGCTGCGTCTGGGTCTTGGCCAGATTCCTGGCGCTCTCCGCGAGCTGCCGGGCGCGTTGTTGCAAGTTCTGCGTCAGCGCGCTGTTGGTGGCTCCGCGTCCCGCGGCCGGAGCGGTGAGTGTGGTCAGCGTCAGCGAGACATCGCTGATCGCGCCGTGGTTGCCATCGAATGCCTCCCCGGTTCGGACGACGGCGGCGTCATAGGTCTTGAACAGTCCGTCGTCGCGAACGAAGTCCACCGCCGCCACGGTGGCGTCCTTGGTACCCTCCAGTTCGACCGCCGCGCCCTGGGCAAAATCCGGCAGGTTGCCGGTCGTCGCGCCGACCACACTGGCGGTGACGACCACGCCGACATTGGCGGCCGCATTGACTCCACGCAAGGCGCCTTCGGTCAAGGCCAGGAAGCCTCGGCCGATGCCGACACCGAGGGCGACTCCGGTGCCGACCTTGCCCTGGTCGACCTCGTTGACCCGATTGCCCAGCCATTCGTTCCAACCGGACAGCATGTTGGCGCCGTTGGCAAGAATCGCGATACGGCCGCTCGGATCGATATAGATGGTCGGATTGCCGTTGCCGAACAAATAGCGGTGGTAGCTCACCGGCCATTGCGGATTGCCCTGCGCCGGATCCATGCCATTGAACCCGCCGACCAGCGGGTCGTACCAACGCGCTTGCGCGTAGTACAGGCCGGTTGCGCTGTCCTTTTGAAAGCCGGTGAAGCCTAGTGTTTGGCCGTCGTTGCTTAGCAGCGCGGCTTGGCCGGTCTGGTCGGGGTTGTAGTTTGGGAGTTGCCAGGGCGTCTGGACTTGGCCGTTGGCGACTTGTTGTTCGATCTCACCCCAGGCGTTGTAGGTGG
>JBGSKT010000173.1:0-8867 GCA_041741075.1 Lysobacterales bacterium | reverse complement strand
CAGCGTCGTGCGCGTGTTGATCGGCGGACTGTCCGTGTGGGCCGGTGTCGGCGCGCTGCTCGGCATCGGTCTTGGCCTGCTGCTGGTCGGTCCTCTGAGCCAGTCGCTGTATGGCGACAGCAGCCTCGGCGCATTCAGCATTGTTGGCACGCTGGCGGTAATGGCCGCAGCGCTGGTCAGCGCTGCCGCGGCACCGATTCGGCGGGCGTTGCGGATCGCGCCAACCGAGGCATTGCGGGAGGAATGACCGTGCCGGGCATTCACTGCTATTGGGGGTATCTGTGATGTTCACTGGACTGCAAAGGGCGGCGCGTCGCTTGCTCAACCGACCCGGCTATTCGACACTTTCGATTGGCGTGCTGGGGCTTGGTCTGGGCTCCATGCTGCTGATGTTGTCGCTGGTCAATGGCCTGATGCTGGAACCGCTGCCATTTCCGCAGCCGGATCGGCTGGTGGCAATTGGTAACGCTCGCGATGGCAACGTCGGTGTCGGCGATATCGACAGCGATGACTGGCTGAAGCTGATGCCGGAGCTGCGCAGCTTTCAGGCGGCGTCGACCTACGAGGAAGCGACGATCAACATCAGTCGCGCCAGTGCGATCTTCAAACCCAAACGCTACAACGGCACCCGCATGGGCCATGGTATGAGCGATCTGCTGGGTGTGCAGCCGATACTGGGGCGCGCCTTCAGTGCGGCCGATGACCGGCCCGGCGCAGCGCGGGTGGTGCTGTTGGGCACGCGCGTATGGCAGCAGGATTTTGCTGGTGATGCGGACATTGTCGGACGGGTGATTCGTGTCAACGGTGAGGCCGCTACCATCATCGGCGTGATGCCGATTGGCTTTGCCTTTCCGTTCGCTGGCGAAGTGTTTGTGCCACGCCGGTTACAGGCCGGCGAGGGTGAAGACACCCAGATCGTGGCGCGCCTCAAACCCGGTGTCGACGTGTCGCAGGCGCGCGTCGAACTGGAGACGGTGGCGCAGACTTTGGGTCGGACGCTGTCCGGGCAGCGCGATGACCGACGCCTGGTGCTCAAGTCACTGACACTGCGCTTCGTTGACGAGAACACACGGCGCTTCGTGTGGGTAATGTTTGCGGCCGGCGTGCTGGTGATGGTGTTGGCCTGTGTCAACGTCGCCAATCTGGAGTTGGCGCAGCATCTGACACGCCGTCGCGAGTTGGCAATCCGCGGTGCGCTAGGTGCCTCGCGTGCGCGACTGTTGCGCGACATGCTGGTGGAGAGCGTGTTGATGAGCACGCTTGCAACCCTGATGGGGTTGGTCGTGGCGTACTACGGTGGACAGTGGATACTCGAGGTGTTCCGCGCCAACGGCGATGCGCCGGTTTACTACGTGCGATTTGCGATCGATGCACGGATGCTGGGTTTCGGCATCGTCGCGGCACTGCTGACCACGTTGTTGGCCGGACTGATCCCCGCGCTACGCGCATCGCGACCCAATGTGCAGGACACCCTGCGTGATGGCGACAAGGGTTCCTCCGGCAGCGGATTCGCGCGCCTCGTCGGCGTGCTGGTGGTGGCCGAAGTCGCGTTGACGGTGATGTTGCTGGTCGGCGCCGGCACCTTCATCCGTGGCCTGGATCGGGTGTTGGGCTTTGATTTTGGTACCGGCGCCGATCCGCGAACCATCTTCACCGGCCGCGTCGGTCTGTTTCCGCAGCAGTTTCCCGATGGTGCCGCGCAGGTGCAGTTTTTCGAGCACGTGGTCGATCGTCTGCGGCGCGATCCGGAGGTGATCGCGGCTACCGCAGCGACCACGTTGCCCGGCACCAGTGCCGGTGACGAGCGGCTGATTTCGGCGCTTGGTGTTGCCAAACCGGTGACCGGGTACCCGACGGCGCTGGCCGCGCATATCGACGATCATTTTGCCGACACCTACCAGCTGCGGCTGCTGTCCGGTCGCCTGTTCGATGGGCGCGATCAGGCCGACAGTGAACGTGTGGTGGTGGTTGATGCGCGCCTTGCTGAATGGTTGTGGCCGGGCCGTGAACCGCTGGGCCAGACGCTGCTGGTTGACCCGCGCTCGGACACGGAGCGCTATACCGTGATCGGGGTGGTGGCGACACTCCATCTGGATGATGCCGACGACCCGCTGCGCCCGGTCTACCTGTTGCCGCTGCGTCAGCATCCACAACGTTTCGTCACCGTGTCGGTGCGGACCCGTGGCGACGCGTTGGCCTTCGCGCCGAAGCTGGCGGCGGCGGTGCGTGCCGAGGATGCCGACACTCCGGTGTACTGGGTACAGACGCAGCAGCGGGCGATCGAAATGGGGCGCGGCGGGCCGGTGATACTGACGCAGATATTCTTCGGCATGGGGCTGCTGGCATTGCTGCTTGCCGCCGCCGGCCTGTATGGCGTGCTCGCCTTTGGCGTTGAACAACGCACGCGCGAAATCGGCATTCGCCGGGCATTGGGCGCGAGCCGACATGAGATTGCCGCCGTGGTCAGTCGGCGCGCACTGTGGCAGGTCGGCGCCGGCCTGCTGATCGGCTTGGGTCTGGGATTGCCGTGGTCCGGGCTGCTCGCCGATCCGCTGTTGCAGACCCAGGGCTACGACGGATTGGTGTTTGGATTGGTGGTGGCGGTGGTGTTGGTGGTCGCGCTGCTGGCGAGCCTGATTCCGCTGCGCCGCACGTTGCGGGTCGATCCGATGCTGGCGTTGCGTCATGAATGAGTGGGTCTGCACCGCAGCCGCCAAACCGCTGTGTATGCTCAGGCCCTGGCCATCACGGCGGCAAGGTCCAGTTGAGCACAGTGAGGCCGGGTACGCGCGTGAACACTTGGTCGGCGCTGACGATCACTGCATCGTGTTCGCTGGCGTGCGCGGCGATCAAAAGGTCCATCGCCGACAAGGCCACGCCGCTTGCTTCCAGTTGCGCGCGCAAGGTGCCGTAACTGCGGCTGGTGACGGGTGTCCAGGGCAGGATGGTGCAGGCAGCAAGCAGGCTCTCCACAGCCTGCGCCAGGCGCGTGGCTTGGGGTCGGCGCGCCAGACCATAGCGCAGTTCGGCTTCGCTGATGACAGACAGGCAGAGGTTGCGTCCCCGCAACAAGGCATCGAGTTGCGCTGCCCGACCCTGGATCAGGCTGGATACGGCATTGGTATCCAGGATGTGGGGTCGGCTCACGGCCACTCGCGCTCGGTGGGCGGTGCTGGATCGCGGGGTACGGCAAAGGTTTGGAACTCGTCCGCTGCCTGGGTCAGCAGCCGGTCGCGCAGCGCGATGAAGTCATCAAACCTGCCGTGGTACGGGCTCAGGATGACATCGCCCGTCAGCGGGTCGCGGCGGATATGGACCGCGTCGCCTTCGAAACGGAACTCCGCCGGCAGGCGGACCGCCTGGCTGCGTCCGTTCTTGAACAGTTTTGCGGATTTCATCATGTCCTCCACAGGCATGGAATATACCGCAGTATATACCGACGACGGGTCGGGAAAGATACGCCTCGACGAGGGATTATTCAAGCGCAACCAGCAGGCGCTTTGCCGTAGCACGCCAACTTGGCGCCTCCACGATCAGGACATGGCTGAACGGTTGGACGCGTTGCGCGTGGCGTAGCCCGCCGCCGCTGGCAGCTACTGCGGAGTGCCGGTCAGCCGCCCGCCGCCAGTGCGGTACGCAAGCGCTCGCACACGTTCGCATCAAGTATCTTCGGCGGGGAGCGCCACGGCGATCGCCTCAAGCTGGGTCAGGTGTTCGGGCAAGCGACTGTAGACGTCATGGGCGAGCTTTTCGTCGTAGGTATGCACCGTGAGGTTACGGTCTTCGAGCATCGCCAGCCAGCCGATTTCACTATCGATCCAGCCAAGGCGCCAGGCGCTACGGCCGCATCCCTTTGGCGATGCGCAGTCGATACCTTCACCACGCGCTGCTTCCTGTATGGCTTTCCAACCAAGCTCGAAGCTGAACTCAAAGCGCTGAATTGCGGCGTCGCGGGTGATTGCAGTTTCGTGTTCACCAAGCACTTCCCGCAGCCGATCCAGCGCTTGACGAAAAGCGATACGCCGCCGGCTCACAAACAGATGCCTCGGGTAACGGCACGCTCGCGCAGCTCCGCATCGACCGCGTTGAGATCGACAAGATCGACCATGTACAGTGTGGGCAATTCCTCGACCGCGCCGCGCAGTCGGCTGAGTTGGTCGAGCGGGATCGGCCGGCTGGCGATGATGCCGACATCGACGTCTGAGCGTTCGACGGCCCGGCCTTCCGCCCATGAGCCGAACCAATACACTCTGGTATCGGCGCCGAGCATACGGCGGGCCATGCTGGCGACCTGTTCGGCGACCTGCCGCGGTCGCCTTGATGATGGCTCGATCGCTCTGCTCATGCGTTCGATTCTGGCACCGACGCATTTTCAGGGTCAAGCGCCTGCAAGCGCGCGCAGCCGCAATCGGGAGATCGGTTTCGTCTTTCAGGCCTTCAACCTGATCGGCAATCTCACCGTGTTCGAGTACGTCGAACGGCCGTTGACCTGCCGCGCCTTGCCGCTCAGCCGCCCGCCGCCAGCGCGGCACGCAAGCGCTCGCACACGGCCGGTGCTGGTGGCGATGCGCGTTACCCCGGCGCGGTGGTAGCAAGCGGCGAGCAGGGTATCGAGAAGGCGCTTGCGGCCGAGTCGGTATTCGCGCATCCAGGCCAGAAATTGAATGCCGGCCTCGGCATCGACGGCGACCGGGCGGCACTCGACCGCGTTCCACCACTGTTCGCACATCTCCAGCGCGGCCGCCATGTCGAGTGGATGCTCGAAGCGGCGCGGGTTGGTGACGACATGGGCAAATTCGGCCAGCACCTGTGGCGCTAGCGCCAGGCTGCCGGGCTGGCCGATGATCTCGCTCTCAAACAGCGCCCAGCAGGCCGCGTGCGAGGGATGTTCGCGTACGGCCAGTCCGACCAGAAAACTGGTATCGGCGCCGATCCTGGGTCGAGCATTTCCGCCAGCAAGTCGTCATCGCCCGACAGCGGTTGCAACACACGGCCCAGGGACTGCGGGCGAAAGCCGCGCAGATCGCGCTGCGGTCGCAGGCGATCGCGGCGATAGCCTTCCATGGCTTCGCGGATCAGCTCGGAAGTCGGCCGGCCGAGCGCCTGCGCGGCACGGCGAAAGTCGTCGTAGACCGGCTCGCTTACATTGATGGTGATTGTTTTCATACATTGATCGCACTGTAGATATGGAATACCGGCAAGCGCCCGTGCGTCGGCCGGACCGCCGTTGTCGAAGTTGTCACCGCACAAATGATGTGGTAGCATCTGATGCATGCGCACTACATTGGACATCGAAGACGACGTTCTGGCTGCGGCCAAGGCCCTGGCGCGGCGCCAGCGCAAGTCGGTCGGCACGGTGATTTCCGAGTTGGCGCGACGCGGTTTGAATCAGGTCCCCGCTGTGGCCGGCGTGGCTGAGCCGGCGGCGTTCTACGGCTTCGATCCCTTGCCGGAGCGCGGAGTGGTGGTCACCGATGCCCTGATCGATCTTCTGCGCGACGAAACGGGCGAATGATGCGGGCGCTGCTTGACATCAATGTGCTGATCGCCCTGCTGGATCGGGCGCACGTGCATCACCTGACCGCGCGAGCCTGGCTCGAGGCCAACATCGGCCACGGTTGGGCTTCCTGTCCGATCACGCAGAATGGCTGTGTGCGGATCATGTGCCAGCCCGCCTATCCCCAGCCGATCGCCCCCAGCTTGGCGATCAGCAGGCTTCGTGCCGCGGCGGCAACTGTGCACCACGCATTCTGGAGCGACGACATCAGTGTGCTGGATGGCGACCTGATCCATGCCGAGCGCGTACACGGGTCACGCCAGTTGACCGACCTGTACTTGCTGGCGCTTGCGGTGCGCCATCAAGGGCGTTTCGTGAGCTTCGATAGCGGCATCGCGCTGACCGCGGTGCGTGGGGCCAAGCCCGGGCATCTGGTAGTGCTGTAACGCGGGGGGCGGGACTGTCCGCCGCCGCTCGCGCAGTGGATGCCGCCAGTCCGGAAATGGACAGGCTGATATCTAATGCATTGATTTGTAACCGCCAAATGCTGGCACGGAAGCTGCTGCGGTGCGGGGTGGACAACAGCGCGCGGCAACCGGCAATAGGCGCTGTTCGATGGCTGGCTGCAGACAGGCGCGTGAATTATGATGCAACCTAGACAGTCTAGACAGAATTGACCGGAGGCCACCGTGAGCTGGCAACTGCAAGAAGCCAAGAACCGCTTGAGCGAAGTCGTTCGCGCCGCGCAAACCAAGGGCGCCCAGATCATCAGTGTGCATGGCAAAGACACCGCCGTGGTGCTGTCGTTGGCGGACTATCGGCAACTGCAAGTCCAGAACGAACCCTTGGGCACGTTTCTGATGCGCACCGCGCCGCGCGATCTGGGTATCGATCCCGATGAGCTGTTCAAGCGCAGCGACGACATCGGTCGGGATATCGACCTGTGAGTTACTTGCTGGACACCTGCGTGGTTTCCGAGTTGATGCGACCGGTGCCGGCAGCCAGCGTCGGTGCATGGCTGGACGCGCATGCGCACCAGCCCCAGTTTCTCAGCGTGCTGACGGTTGGCGAAATCGCCCAAGGAATCGCCAAACTGCGCGAGTCCGCGCGCCGCGCCGCGCTGACCGACTGGCTGCACAACGCGGTCTTGCCGAACTACACGGGCCGCATCCTCCACGTCGATGACGCGGTAGCGTTGCGTTGGGGTGCGCTGCGTGGAGACTTGATCCGGACCGGCAAAACGCCACCGGTAATCGATTCGCTGCTGGCAGCGACCGCCCTGACCCATGGTTTGACTGTGGTAACACGCAATGTGCGCGACCTCGAAGCCTTCGGTGTGGCAGTGGCCAACCCTTGGGCGGTGACGTGAGCGCGATCAGCCCCCGCATCCTGATCGCCGACGACCAGCCCGACGTGCTGCAGGCGCTGCAACTGCTGCTGAAGTCGGAAGCCTACGCCTGTGTCGCGGTGGCCAGTGCCGCCGAGGCGCTGGCCCGGGTCAGGGCCGAGCGCTTCGATGCGGCGCTGCTCGATCTCAATTATCGCCGCGATACTACGTCCGGTGAAGAGGGCCTGGCCCTGATCGCCGACCTGCATCGGCTCGATTCCGGCCTGCCGCTGATCGCCATGACCGCCTGGGGCTCGATCGAACTGGCAGTGCGTGCGCTGCACGCCGGGGCTGGCGACTTCATCGAAAAGCCCTGGGAAAACCGGCGCCTGCTGACGGTGATCGCCAACCAGACCGCGCTCGGCCTGGCCCGGCGGCGAATGGAGTTTCTGGGCGCCGAGAACGCCCTGTTGCGCGCGGGTGCAGACGCGGCCTTCATCGCCGATTCCAAGGCGATGCGACCGGTGCTGGATTTGATCCGCCGGGTCGCGCCCACGGACGCCAATGTGCTGATCCTGGGCGAGAACGGCAGCGGCAAGGGTGTGGTCGCGCGGCGTCTGCATGCGGCCTCCGCGCGCACGCAGGCGCCGCTGATCAAGGTCAACATGGGTGGCATCCCCGAGTCCTTGTTCGAGAGCGAAATGTTCGGCCACGTCAGGGGCGCGTTCACCGATGCCAAGCAAGACCGGGTCGGGCGCTTCGAGCTGGCCGACGGTGGCAGCCTGTTCCTGGACGAGATCGGCAATATCCCGATGGCGCAGCAACCGAAGTTGTTGCGCGTGTTGGAAGATGGCGAACTGGAGCGGGTTGGATCCTCACGCACGCTCAAGGTCGATGTGCGGGTGATCGCGGCGACCAATGCCGACCTGGACGTGGAAGTCGCTAGCGGCCGTTTTCGCAAGGACCTGTTGTTTCGCCTGAATACCGTCGAGATCCGGCTGCCACCACTGCGCGATCGTCCGGAGGACCTGCCGCGCATCGCCGAATTCTTTCTGGCCGGATTTGCGCACAAGTACCAGCGCGACGGCCTGTACATCGCGCCCTCGGCGATGCGCGATCTGCTCGGCTATGCCTGGCCTGGCAATGTGCGCGAACTTTCGCACGTGATCGAGCGCGCGGTGTTGTTGGCCGACGCCGGGCCGATTAGTGGGTTTGCCCTGACCCCGGCTACGGCCCCCGTGTTGCCTGTTGCTGCGGGCGCAACGCTGGCCGCGACCCCCGACGGGCCGGCGTCGACCATCGAGCAGGCCGAGCTGGCGATGGTCCGTGCCGCCCTGGAACAATGCGCCGGCAATGTGCAGAAAACCGCCGACCGCCTGGGCCTGAGCCGCGGTGCCTTGTATCGCCGGCTGGACAAGTACGGCCTGCGTCCGCCGTCCGGTTGAGCCGCTCAATTCTCGAAACCATCGGCAAATACGGCAGCGGCCAGCGGGTTCACCATGACCGGCAGCACATTGCTTTCCAGTCCGGCGCTGTTGCCAAGAGACAGCAGAATCGTGGCCGGGGCAGGCTGACTGCCGGGGACCAGCAGTTGCGCGGTATTGGCGTCGATCACCGTTAGCGCGAGGCCGGCTGCGATCACCCCGGCGTCGAACACCGCCATGCCCGCTTCGAAATTGGCCCCGGTCAGGGCCAGACTGGCGCCCGGCGTGGCGGTCGGCGGTTCGATCGCCAGGATCATCGGTGGCTGCGCGGTCGTGCCGCTGCCATTGACCACGATGTTGGCCTGGTTGTTGTCCAGGGTGACTTCGTTGATGCCGGTGGCCGCGCTGATCGCCACGGTCAACACGGTGCTGGCGCCGAGGCCCGCAAAGGTCAAATCGGCGAAGCGTGGCGTCAGATCGAGCGGTGCGGCGAGGCTGGCCAGGCTCTGGCTCGCCAACAGCGGCGCGCTGCTGTCGGCGCCATCGTGGACATCGACGGTGACGCCGCTCAGATCGACCGCGCCGATGTTGTGTACGCGCACGCTGAGTGTGCCGGTGC
>JBGSKT010000172.1:0-3048 GCA_041741075.1 Lysobacterales bacterium | reverse complement strand
CATCGCCGAAGGCGCGCTCGCCCGCACTGAAAGCCGGGGCGGCCATTACCGCGCGGATCATCCCCAAACAGGACGGCCGCAGCGCCAGTTCATCGCCCAACCCGCCACCGAACACGTGACGCCATGACCCTTCAGATCCCGCCGCTGCCGGCCATCATTCTCGACCCGATCGTGCGCCTCGCGCTCGCCGAAGACCTTGGCCGCGCGGGCGACCTGACGACCGATGCGACGATTCCGATGGGCACGCAGATGCGGGCCGTGATCGCGGCGCGCAAGCCGGGTGTGCTCGCCGGCCTCGACGTGGCCGCGCATGCCTTGAAGCTGGTCGATCCGGACCTTCGCCTGAACGTGAAGATCCAGGATGGCGCTGCCTTGCGCCCCGGCGACGTGATCGCGGAGCTGAACGGGGAAGCCCGCTCCATCCTGATCGCAGAGCGCACGATGCTGAACTTTCTCGGCCGCCTGTCGGGTATCGCCAGTCTCACGCGGCAATATGTTGACGCGGTGGCGCACACAAAGGCCCGCGTCGTCTGCACACGGAAAACCACGCCCGGGCACCGGGCGCTGGAAAAACGCGCCGTGCGGTGCGGCGGCGGCACTTCGCATCGCTACGGCCTTGATGACGCGATCCTGATCAAGGACAATCATATCGCCGCCTGCAACGGCTCCATCGCCGACGCCCTTGCCCGCGCCAAGGCCTATGCCGGTCACCTCCGGATGATCGAGATCGAGGTCGACACGCTCGACCAGCTCGAGGAAGCCTTGAAACACGGACCGCATGCGATCCTGCTCGACAACATGAGCCTCGACACCTTGCGGGCCGCCGTCGCGCTGACGGCAGGCCGCGTGCCGCTCGAAGCCTCCGGCGGGGTGACCCTTCCGGCATTGGCGGCCATTGCCGAAACCGGCGTCGATTTCATTTCGTCCGGCGCCCTGACCCATTCTGCACCGAACCTTGACCTCGGCCTTGATGTCGTCTGACAGTCACCGGTGACGCGCCAGGACCGGCGCACCTTCATCGGAGACTTCAGACATGACCAAGGCAAACGGCCGCAAGAGCATTTTCATCACCGGCGCGGCCAGCGGCGCGGCACGGCCTGCTCAGCCGCCGCGCGCATCGACCACGATGAACTGCAGCACCCGGCGGGCATCAGCCTTGGTGACCACAAAATGCAGGCCTTCGATGTCGATTTCCTCGTTGATCTCCGGCACATAGCCGAACGCCTCGGTGACCCGGCCGCCGATGGTGTCGTATTCGTCTTCATCGAGTGAGCAGCTAAAGCGCTGGTTGAACAACTCGATCGGGGTCAGGGCGCTGACCGCGAAGCGGCCATCGGCCAGCACCCTTATATGCTGGTCCGGGTTGAATTCATCGTCGTGTTCATCGTCGATGTCGCCGACGATTTCTTCCAGCACATCCTCGATGGTGATCAGGCCGGCGACGCCACCGTATTCGTCGATCACCATCGCCATGTGCTGGCGGCGGGTGCGAAACTCCTTCAACAACTGGTTCAGGCGCTTGCTCTCCGGCACCAGAATGACCGGGCGGATCAGGCTCAGAATATCGCAGGGGCGCTCGGGCTCGGCCAGGCAGCGCAGCAGGTCCTTGGCGAGCAGGATGCCAACGACTTGTTCGCGTTCGGCGCCCAACACCGGAAAACGCGAATGCCCGGATTCCAGCACGATCGCGACGATCTCGGCCAGGCTGGCATCGACCGGGATCGTCACCATCTGCGAGCGCGCCACCATGACATCGCCGGCCTGCTGGTCGGACACGTCGATCGCGCCCTCGATCATCGCCAGGGTATCGGCGCTGAGCAGGCCATTGTCTTTGGCGCTGCGCAGCTCATCCAGCAGCTCGTCGCGGTTGCGCGCCTCACCGGAAAGCATCTGCCCGAGTCGATCGAGCCAGGAACGCGGCGCCGCGGCGGGGGTACTCGGAGGTTCGTCGTTCATCTGTAGCGGATACAGGCCCGTGCGGGCGAGACCGCCAGTGTAGCGGCTCGGCGGGCGGATGGCAGATGGGCGGAGCATGGAAAACCGAAATGCCAGAGCAGCGCGGAAAAGCCAGTGAAACAGGACGGAAACGGCGCGGCCGACGCGGTTGTGCGCGAGCGACGACGCCTGGCGGCACCGACTTCGATCGGAGGTCGCGACCTGCCGGTCGCTCCCACATCCGCGCTGGCGCGCTCCTGCTCAGGTCATCGGTGCTCGCTCATCCGGTACGGATCATAAATGCCGAGCCGGGCCAGGATGCGGGTCTCCAATGTCTCCATGCGCCGCGCTTCGGCTTCGTCCTGGTGGTCGTAGCCGAGCAGGTGCAGGCTGCCGTGGATGCACAGGTGGGCGTAATGATCGGCGAGCGGCTTGCCCTGGGCACTGGCTTCGTCCGCGACCACCGGCGCGCAGATGACCAGATCACCGAGCAGATCGGATTTCACGCCGGGCATCAGCTCGACCGGAAAACTGAGCACATTGGTCGGGTAGTCGCGGTCGCGGTATTGCCGGTTCAATTCGCGGCCTTGTCTAGCGTCAACCAGCAGCAGCGAGACCTCGCCGCGGCGTTTGCGCGCAGCGCGCAGCGCGGCCTCCACCCAGGCCTGCAAGCGGACCGCGGCCGGCAATCCACGGCGCGGCACCTGGTAATTGACGTGGATCAGAAAACTCATCGACGCTCGCGCGGCACGGGGTGTCGGATCAGATCGGGAAATAGCGCCAGGATGCGCTTCGGCGCCTGCCCGTCCGCGGATACCCAGTGCCGTACCGCCGCCACCTGCAACAAGGGCAGATCGGCCTCGCTGTCGGTCCACACCTCGGCAAACGGCGGAACCACGTCGGCATCGGCCAGACGCCACAGTTTGCGCACGCCGTTGGCACCCTGGTGGCCGATGAATCCGCCGGCCCAGGGCCGGATGCTGGCGCCGACCACCTGCGGCGCCGGAACCAGTTCCAGGCTGGCGATGATGCGCACAGCCAGGTCCTGAAACGCGCCGGTCGCCACCACCACGCGCCGGCCCGCGGCCAGATCGGCGCGCAGACTGGCCAGCA
>JBGSKT010000171.1:0-1930 GCA_041741075.1 Lysobacterales bacterium | reverse complement strand
CACTGGGCCCCGGCGTCCGCCGGGGCGACGGCTCATAACTCTTAGCCCCTAGCCTCTTAGCCCCTAGCCCCCTAGCCCCTGGTCCGCAAGCCATTGCTGTATCGAGTGGCCCGGGTCGATAATCGGGCGATCAACCGGAGTCTCAGCATGAGCGAACGTGAAAGCATGCAATACGATGTGGTCGTGGTCGGCGCCGGACCGGCCGGGCTGGCCTTGGCGATCCGGCTCAAACAGCTCAAACCCGAGACCCGCGTGTGCGTGATCGAGAAAGCCTCGAGCATCGGCGCGCAGATACTGTCCGGCGCGGTGATCGAACCCGGCCCGCTGGATGAGCTGCTGCCGGAGTGGCGCAAGGCGCCGCCGCCGATCTGCGTTCCGGCCGGTGACGACGAACTTTGGTGGCTGTCGAAGACCGGCGGGGTGCGCCTGCCGACCCCGCCGCAGATGAACAATCACGGCAATTTCATCGTGTCGCTGGGCGCCATGTGCGCGTGGATGGCGCCGCAGGCCGAGGCGCTGGGGGTCGAAATCTATCCCGGCTTCGCCGCCGCCGAGACCCTGTTCGACGCGTCCGGCGCGGTCGCCGGTGTGCGCATCGGCGATATGGGCGTGGCCCGCGATGGCACGCACAAACCCGGCTACACCGAGGGCATCGACATCATGGCGCCGATCACGGTGCTGGCCGAGGGCGCGCGCGGGCATCTGAGCAAACGCCTGGTCGAGCGTTTCAAGCTCGACGCCGACTGCGATCCGCAGACCTATTCGATCGGCATCAAGGAGCTGTGGCAGGTGCCGCCGGGGCGGGCGATCCCCGGCAAGATCGTGCACAGCCTGGGCTGGCCGGCCGACCCCAATACCTACGCCGGCATGTTTCTGTATCACCTCGACCAGGACCGGATCGCGATTGGTTTTGTCACTGGGCTCGATTATCCGGACAGCCGCCTGCAGCCGTTCGAATTGTTCCAGCAGATCAAGCACCATCCAAAGATCAAGCCGCTGCTCGAAGGCGGCAGCATCCTTTCCTATGGCGCGCGCGCCATTGCTGGCGGCGGCTACCAGTCGCTGCCGCGCTGCGAGATGCCGGGTGCGATGCTGATCGGCGACTGCGCCGGCACCTTGAACCTGCCCAAGATCAAGGGCGTGCACCAGGCCCTGCGCGGCGGCATGCTGGCCGCCAAACACATCGCCGAACACGCCAGCAGCAACGGCTGGGACGCTGCCCTGCGCGGCTCGGTGGTGATGGCCGAACTGAAGAAGGTGCGCAATTTCAAACCGGGCTTCCACCACGGTCTGCTCTGGGGGCTGATCAATTCCGGCTGGGAGACGATCACCGGCGGACGTTCGCCGTGGACCCTGCACAACCACGCCGACTATTCCAATACCCGCAAGCTCGCCGACTACGAATCGCCACGGCGCGACTTCGTCACCGACAAAACCCTGCCGCCGCGCGATCGGCTGGCCGCGGTGTTCTTTGCCAGCACCCAGCACGAGGAAGACCAGCCGGTGCATCTGCAGGTCAGCGACACCTCGATCTGCATCGGCAAATGCACGGTCGAATACGGTAACCCGTGTACCCGCTTCTGTCCGGCCGGCGTCTACGAAATGGTCGGCGAAGGCAGCGCCCGACGCCTGCAGATCAATGCCGCCAACTGCGTGCACTGCAAGACCTGCGACATCAAGGACCCCTACCAGATCATCAACTGGGTCACCCCGGAAGGCGGTGCCGGGCCGAATTACCAGAATCTGTAGGGCGGATACGTACCGTCGTAGGAGCGACGCCTGCGTCGCGATTGCCGCTTCGGTCGCCCGGTCGCGACGCGAGCGTCGCTCCTACGCAGGGCCGCACCGCTTTTGTAGGAGCGACGCCTGCGTCGCGATTGGCCGCTTCGGTCGCCCGGTCGCGACGCGAGCGTCGCTCCTACGCAGGGCC
>JBGSKT010000170.1:0-5626 GCA_041741075.1 Lysobacterales bacterium | reverse complement strand
AATACTGTTCGTTTAGGTGTTTTTATGTCATGATCGCGCTATCTCCACGGCGCAGCGGGGTAGGTCATGGCACGGACCAAGGCGGTGTTGGGTTCTGGGGCGCGACTGAGCGACTATCTCAGCGCGAGTTTGCTGGCGCGTGTGTATCCCGCCGAGCAGGTGCAGCAAGCGCTCGCCGAACACGGTGTCGGCAGCCAGCGGATACGCCGTTTTCCGGCGTTGGTCGGAACGTACTACTGCATGGCGTTGAGTCTTTACCCGGAAGCGGCCTACGAAGACGTGTTCGCGGTGGTGGCGCAGGGTCTGGCGTGGATGCGCGGCGAGGAGGCGGTGACGACCGTCGCGAAGTCCTCGATCAGCGCGGCGCGCAGCAAGATCGGCTATGCGCCGTTACGGACATTGTACGAGCGCGCCTGCGTGCCGTTGGCCACTGCGCGCGAGCAGCCGGAAGCGTTTTATGCTGGGTTACGGCTGGTCGCCATCGACGGCAGCAACTTCGAGGTGCCGGATGAACAAGCCAACGCGGCGGCGTTCGGTTATCCGGGCAGTCGCACCGGCCATGCGGCCTATCCGCAGGCGCAGTGCGCGGTGTTGGTGGAGTGCGTCACGCACGCGACCATTGGCGCCAACCTCGGCCCGTACCGGGCGCCCGAGTGGGAAATCTGCAAGCCGCTCTTGTCGCGACTGAAGCCGAACATGTTGTGCCTGGCGGATCGCGGCTTCAACGGCTATACGCACTGGAAGGCCGCCTGCGACACCGGCGCGCAACTGCTGTGGCGTTGCGTCAACGACCGGCAACTGCCGGTGGTCAAGACGCTTGACGACGGCTCGTACCTGAGCGCGATCTATCCGGATGCGAAATCCCGACGGAGTCGCAGCGGCGAGATCACGTTACGCGTGATCGAGTACAGCTTGCCCGGTGTGGCCGATGCGCAGCAACGCTACCGCCTGGTCACCACCCTGCTGGATGCGAAACAGGCGCCGGCTCTGGAGCTGGCCACGCTCTACCACGAACGCTGGGAAGTGGAGAGCGTATTCGACGAATTGAAAACCCACCTCGTCCAGCGCCGGCGCACGCTGCGCAGCAAGACACCCGACGGCGTACGCCAGGAATTCTACGGCTGGGTGTTGGCCCACTACGCGGTGACCTGGCTAATGCATCAAGCCGCCAGTGCCCATCGCGTTCGACAACGAAGCCTTTCCTTCACCGGCCACGTCCACCTGCTGCGCCGCGCCCAGCCCCGATCCGGGGCCTTCCCCCCCAGCGCACCCGCGAAAACGCAAACGCTGGTTCGCTGATCTGCTGCGCGAAGCGGCGACGTTACGCGCCGTCAGCAGCCGAGGACGCGCCAATCCGCGCATGGTCAAGCGCCGCAACTCGCCGTACAGCAGCTACGACCGCACTCGCTCGCGAGGTAAGCGCCCCGAGTACGCGCCCACATTGCTGGCGCCACGACCGCTGTCGCCAGGACAGAAATTCGCGGTTTTAAACTAAACGAACAGTATTGAGACCTGACCCCATGCTCCTTGCTCCTTCTGGCGTGTACTACGACGCACTGTTTTTGCGCCGTCCTTCTTGCAGGAAGAGACTAGCCTCGTGCAACAGTTCCGGGGCTGTCAGAATTTTCGCGTGGCTGTAGCGATCTGTCTTGATCAGCCGCGCACCGTGCGCAATGCCGGCAACTTTGTCGCCTTCGGAATGGTCGACGAAGCGGTCAGTCTTGTCGTAGAACAGTAGCGTGTTCGTACCCAAGTCTCGATAGACCATGCCGGTATGCAACGCGTCCCATGTCGTTCCGAATTGCTGGGCGATGAATGCCTTGTAGCGCTCAATGATCGCCGGCCGCGGGGCAAGTTTTTTCTGGATCACGTTGATCGGCGGGAAGGGGTGTGACGGCGCGCAGATGCAAACGTAGCGCGCTGCCGAAATGTTGCCGGCATGACGTGCGGCCATCATCGTGAGGGCGCCGGCCGAGTGTCCGACATAGGCGTATACGGGTTCGCCCAACGACTGCGCCAATGCCGGAATGTCGTTCAGGAAATACCGCCAGTGTGTGTGTTTTCCGGGAGATTCCCCGTGGCCGCTAACATCCAGGGCGACGGCGCGGAACCCGCTGTTGGCGATTCGCACAGCCAGCGGCGCCATCTGCGCCGCGCAGCCACTCCAGCCGTGGACCATTATCACCAGCGGCCCGGTCCCCCAGGCCAATGCAATGTTGCGATCATTGTCGCCGTAGTGGATCCTTTCGGCGCTTGCCAAGGCCTCTCGCTCGGCACCATCCAATTTCGGCCGCTGCGTCCTCGCAGCCAACGCGTTGGTGAGGGAAAACGCGACCGGCGGTGGAACCGCTTTGAGCGCAATTCGAGCTAGTTTGATCAGCATGGATCGTTCCTTGGATGTCGGGTCAATTCGCGCCGTGTGGGCGTGGCGAGGGTGACGGTGGGTACCTCGGAGAAAGCCGGCATTGCCTCGCTATATCGGACGCGGGGTAGATGGAGTCAGGTCAAGCATCTTCGCATACTGACACTGACATCCAGACGGCCTGGCGGACGATTCGTCCGACCGTGGTGAAATGAACTCCGAAGGGGCAGTACGCATGGCAACACCAATTGAACCGCCCGGTCATCTGACCGAGCAGTTCAAGGAAGTGCTCGCGGTCCAGTGCATCTGCATAGATCGCTTCACGGCGATCACCACGCGCCCTCGGATGGTAGAGATCACCACCAAATTCAACGCGAACGGGCCGCGCCATGGTGTGGAGCCTACTCCAGCAAATGCGACGATGCTGGACCTGGCCCCATGCGCTTCCTTACCGTGAGCATACCCGTGGACCAAGCAGGGAAATTTATGCCGCACGATCCCAAAGTCCAGTCACTGCCCTTCATGACACCCGACGACCTGGACAGGGCTCAGCGCATTCTATTCATAGGTCTTTCGGAATCCGATTTTTCGCAGACCAGTCAGGCAGCCGCCATCGCGCTACAACAGGTCGGATCCACCCCAGACTGGCAGCCTTCACCGATCTACATTTGCTTGTCCGAAGCCGCGCTCATCCGGTACGCGCGTCCCCTCCGTTCATGGGCAACCGGATGATCGGCATGAAGAGGAAGGTCGCGCTCCCTCTTTCCTATCTGCCCCAAGTGTCCGGTGGTGTGGAGGCGTTCCACGCGAGCGTCATGGAGCTACGCCACCAGTTCGGCGCCCACAGCGACATGACCAAACGACATCTGCTTTTGGAACGGCTACAAGAGTTGGGGCATGTGGACGGTTGGCGCGGCAGCGCGTTGTGCGCATGGATAAGACCTCCGGACCTCTACAATCTGCAGCGGGTAGCCAACGCGATGGTTGGGAGTCTGAAAAGGGAACTCTCGTCCCTCGCGGACCAGCATTTTGCGACGGTTGCCCCAGGTCAGGCCGTGGTTGTTCCAGAAGCGTTGGGCAGCGGGCCATTTGAACTATGGGCCACCAAGCCGGCACCGGGCAACTTGGACGAATAGGTCAGCTCAACATTTTCGCCAAGAGCAGACGGGAGACAGGTATGAGACAGCAAGGCGTGACACTCATCATTTCCGCCGACTTTTCGAAAGCAAATCCCAGGACATCCACAATTGCAAAATCTCCTGGTCTTATGTCAGCCATCTGTCCGGCTTCGTCCCGTTTCAGTCTCTTCCGGAAAAGTGAGTGTCCCGTTTCGTCCGTCAGTCTCTTCCGGAAAAGTGAGTGTCCCGTTTCGTCCAGAAAAGTGAGTGTCCCGTTTCGTCCCCATTCTTGCGCGTCCGGTGCACTGCGCGGTTATGCGACGTTGTGCATTTTGTTCGCGTAGTCGCGGCCCGATGTTGGTGAAGGCAGGGCTTTACCGTCCTGGTGGTAAAGCGCAATGGTCTCCTCGACAACTTGGCACAGTTCCTCGAAGACTGCCTTTTCATCCGGACCGTGGCATCCTCCGTAAATCAGTCCCGGCGAGCTTCCGACAAAGCATTGGTCTTGTTCAGACCATTCGATGATCTTCGCGTACCTTGCACTTTCTCTCATGACCTTGACTCTTCGATGGCGTGCTTCACGGCACGGACCTGATAATGCTTCGCATCGTCACCAAGCGCACCCGATATGGTGATCGGCTTCGAGACTCTCGGGTGGACGAAGTTCTGATGGCTGCCTTTTCCGCCGCGATTGACGAATCCCGCGCGTTCAAGCTCAGCGGCAAGTTCCCTTATCTTCTGCGGCACGAAATCACCCTCGGATATTTCGTCACCCATCGTTCGAACGAAGGATTAGCCGTCACTGAGCCGACCCTTCCCATAGCCTGGCTTGCGGCGCCACGGAGCGATGGCAATGACGACGATCTCGCTTTCGGTGCAGCAGTGTCTTCGCTCGCGCGGACAGTTCCTCGACCAGGGTGGGCATCGCGACCTTCAAGGGCCTGCCGAGCAGCTTAGCGCTGGTCGCGGCAGCGCGCCACGTGCGTTGACGGCTAACGAGGCGTTAGGACCCGCCTCCCATCTCCCGCTCCCGGTTCAATCGCGCTGGCGCAGGTTCACGTCGCCGCTGAACGTGTCGAGTTTGATGCGGGCATCGCCATCGCCGAGTTTGCCGTGCATTTCGGAGCCGGGGCCGTCGTGATCTTCGATCTTGAGCGGGAAGCTGCTGCGCAGGCGGCCGCTGAAGGTTTCGGCGTCGACGCGGGCGCTGGTGTCGGCCGGCAGTTCGAGATCGATGTCGCCGCTGACGCTTTCGGCGCTGAGCCGGGCCGCGCCGAGCAGGCTGGCGCTGAGGCGCAGATCGCCGGATACCGAGCCGAAATCGACCTCGCTGAGGCCGTCGGCACGGACCACGGCGTCGCCCGAAACGGTATCCAGCGAAAGTTCGCCGCTGAGCCCATCGAGGGTCAGATCGCCGCTGACCGACTCGATGTCGCTGCGCGTGGATCTGCCGGTGAAGCCGACATCGCCGCTGACCGAGGACAGGGTCAGACGCGCGGTGTCGGCGGCGATGTCGACATCGCCGCTGACCGATTCCACCTGCAGGCTGTCGCTGCCGGAGATGCCGCGGACGCGGGTGTCGGCGCTGACCGCGGAGAGTTCCAGGGTGGCCGCGCGCGGCACCCGCACTTCGAGCCGGGTGTCCTCGCTCGGGCCACCGCCGCCCCAATGGAACCAACCGCCGCTGCCGGTGCTCTCGGCCTTGATCCGCACCCGCCCGGCCGGACCATCGAAGGTCAGTTTGGTGTCGGCGCCGAGCGTGCCGCTGAGCGACACCTTGTCCTCGTCGCCGACGGTCACCACGATGGCGCCGCGGACATTGCTGATTTCCACGGTGCCGCGCGGATCGAGCGGGCGGGTTTCGGCCTGGATCGCTTCGGACGCTCGTGCTGGTCCGACCGGAACAAGCGGGGTCAAGGCAAGCAGCAACAGACGGATCGACAGGGTGCGGAGCTTGGCTACGGTGTTCATGGTCTTGGCCTTTTTGGTGGGGGCAGTCATACGTCACGGCGGTCGCGGGTCAGCCGCAACCGGGTTTGTTCGAGTCGGCGCAGCCGCTCCAGCAGGAAGGTGCGGTCGGGGGCGCTGTGGATGGCTTGCTCGATCTGGTCGGCCTGGCGTTCGAGTTCGGTCAGGGTGGCGCGCA
>JBGSKT010000169.1:0-3440 GCA_041741075.1 Lysobacterales bacterium | reverse complement strand
AGTTTGGTTCCCATTACTCAATCCGAATCCGCCGAATGCGGCCTGGTCTGTCTGGCGATGGTCGCTGGCCACCACGGGCATCGCGCGGGATTGCGCGAGCTGCGGCAGCGATTTCCGTTGTCGCTCAAGGGCGCCAGTCTGGCGCGGCTGATCGATGTTGCCGGCAAGTTGGGCTTCTCAAGTCGGCCGCTGCGGCTGGACCTTGACGATCTGCCCAAGCTCAAGATGCCGTGCATCCTGCACTGGAATCTGAATCACTTTGTGGTCCTGGCGAAGGCCGACAAATCGCGGGTGACGATTCTTGATCCGGCGTTCGGTAAGCGGAGCTTGAGCTATGGCGAGGTGTCGGCGCATTTCACCGGGGTGGCGTTGGAACTGACGCCGACGGCTGAGTTCACACCGGCCAAGGCGGCGCCATCGGTGTCAGCGCGGCAACTGACTGGGCCGGTGAGCGGCCTGTGGCGGGCGCTGGGCTTGATCGCGCTGCTGTCGCTTGGCTTGCAGGTGTTCACGGTGCTGGGTCCGTTCTACCTGCAATGGGTGGTGGATCAGGTGCTGGTGTCGGCGGATCGTGAGCTGCTGACGATCATCGGCCTGGGCTTTGGCTTGCTGGTGTTGTTGCAGGTCGGTACGCACCTGCTGCGCGGCTGGGCGGTGGTGTTCTTGTCCACCAAGCTCGGTTTGCAGTGGATGGGCAATGTGTTTACCCACCTGCTCAAGCTGCCGCTGGACTTTTTCGAGAAGCGGCATCTGGGCGATGTGGTGTCGCGCATGGGCGCGGTGCAGGCGATCCAGCGCACGCTCACCACCAGCTTCGTCGAGGCGTTTATCGATGGCCTGATGGCATTGGTGACCTTGGGCATGATGCTGCTGTATAGCTGGAAGCTGGCGTTGGTGACGCTGCTGGCGGTCGCCGTGTATCTGGGTCTGCGTGCGGCGGCGTTTATGCCGGTGCGCACCGGCACCGAGCAGCAGTTGATCGCGGCGGCGCTGCAGCAGAGCCATGTGCTGGAGTCGATCCGCGGCATCCAATCGATCAAGGTGGCCGGCCGCGAGGACGTGCGCCGCGCCGGCTACCTCAATCGCGTGAACGAGACGGTCAATCGCGACCTGTGGCTGGCCAAGCTGGGCCTGGGTTTCTCCACCTCCAGCCAACTGGTGTTCGGCATCGAGCGGGTGGCGGTGGTCTGGATCGGTGCGCGGCTGGCGCTCGACAACGTGTTCTCGGTCGGTATGTTGATGGCCTATCTGGCCTACAAGGACCAGTTCGCGCAGCGCATCGGCGGCCTGATCGACAAGTGGATCGAGTTCCGCATGCTGCGGCTGCATGGCGAGCGCCTGGCCGACATCGTGTTGACGGCACCGGAATTGGATGATTCCCACGCATTCGAGGCAGCGCCGCCCACCGATACCCGTATCGAAGTCAGTAACCTGTCGTTCCGCTATGCTGAAGGCGAGCCCTGGGTGCTGAAGGATTGCAGCCTGACGATCGAGCCGGGCGAGGCGGTCGCCATCGTCGGTGCCTCGGGCTGCGGCAAGACTACCCTGATCAAGTTGATGCTCGGCCTGCTGACACCGACCGAAGGCCGCATCGCGTTCGGCGGTATCGATATCCGCAAGCTCGGCCCGCACAACTACCGCCCGCTGCTGGGCGCGGTGATGCAAGACGACCAGTTGTTCGCCGGCAGCGTCGCCGACAATATCGCCTTCGGCGATGAAGGCGCTGATGCCGTGCGGATCGAGGCGGCGGCGCGGGTGGCCGCGATCCACGCCGAGATCGCCGCGATGCCGATGGGTTATCACAGCCTGATCGGCGACATGGGCACCAGCCTTTCCGGCGGCCAGAAGCAGCGCGTGATCCTGGCGCGGGCGCTGTATCGCGAGCCGCGCGTGCTGTTTCTCGACGAAGCCACCAGTCATCTCGATGTCGCCAACGAGAAACTGGTGAACGAGGCAGTGCGCGGTCTGCGTTTGACCAAGATCATCGTCGCGCACCGGCCAGAGACAATCGCCTCGGCCGATCGCGTGCTGGTGATGCACTCAGGAAGGATCGCGCAGGAGTTGCGGCCCCCGGCCGCGGCAACCGGACCTGTCCACCAGGAACACAGCGCGGCAGTGCCTACCGCACCGGCACATCTCCACGCGGTGCAGGGTGCCGGTGCCACAGCGCCGGTAGCGAGCTGATCCATGAACGAATCCCTGTTTCGTAAAGAGGCGCTTGCGGCGCATGGCAACCAATGGCTGGGCGGGATCTCGCTGGCGCAGCCGCTGCGCTTGTGGCTGCTCGCGTTGGCGTGCGCGCTGGCGGCGGCCGTGGTGCTGGCATTCCTGATGTTCGGCCAATACACCCGCCGCTCGCAGGTGACCGGCCAACTGGTGCCGAGCGCCGGTCTGATCACGGTGATGGCGCCGACCACCGGCGTGGTGTCGCGGTTGATGCCGCAGGAAGGCGATCGGATCGAGCGCGATGCGCCCCTGTTGACGATTGCCATGCCGCGCGCGCTGGCATCGGGCGGCGATGCGCTGCTGGCGATGGGTGCGCAGTTCGATAATCGTCGGCAGAGCATCGCGCTGGAGAGGCAGTCGCGCGACACCTTGCTCGCAGCGCAGAGCAATGGCGCCAGAGATCAGTTGGCGGCGGCGCGACGCGAGCTGGCGCAGATCGAGGCGGAGGTGGCAACGCGCAAGCAGCAGGTGCGCATCGCCACCGGGCTGCTGCAACGCTACCAGCAGCTTTCCAAACAGCGCTTCGTGAGCGAGTTGCAGGTCAAGGAACAGCAGCAGGCGCTGCTGGAGCAGGTGAGTAGCCAGCAGGCGCTGGAGCGGCAGGCCGGCAGCGTGCGGCGGAACATCGCGCAACTGCAACAGACCCTGCGCGAACTGCCGGCGCAGCGACAGGTGCAGGCGGCCAGCGCCGACCGTGACCTGGCGCTGCTGGAACAGGAGCGCGTGCAGGCCAACGCCAACAGTGAGTTGTTGATCAAGGCACCTGCGGCGGGACTGATCGCCAACCGCTCGATCAGCGTCGGACAGGCAGTTCAAGTGGGACAACCGTTGTTCACCCTGCTCCCGGCCGGCGCCACCTTGCAGGCGCAGTTGCTGGTGCCGAGTCGCGCGATCGGATTCATTGCGCCCGGCGATATCGTTCTGCTGCGCTACCAGGCGTTTCCCTATCAGAAGTTTGGGCACCATCGTGGCAAGGTCGTGCGTATCTCGCGCAGCGCGCTGGGCGCCAGCGAGGTGGGTACCCTGATGGGTAACGATCAGGCGAGCGAGCCGCTGTATCGGGTGTTGGTCGCGCTGGATTCGCAGACGATCACCGCGTACGGCAAGTCCGAGCCGCTGCGCCCGGGCATGCTGGTCGACGCGGACATCCTGGGCGAACGCCGCAAGCTTTACGAGTGGGTGTTGGAGCCGCTGTATTCGGTGCGTGGTATGGG
>JBGSKT010000168.1:0-1649 GCA_041741075.1 Lysobacterales bacterium | reverse complement strand
GCCGCATCTGCCAGCACTACGCGCTGGCCGAGCAGCGCGTGTACAGCGCCACGCTGCTGGGCCGGCTGCATGATCTGGTGGCGCGCGGACACCAGGTGCTGTACCGGCCGCCGCCGCCGCGGCCACGCCGGGTGGTGGCGTTTTTTGCCAGCGAATTTCCGCGTCTGGTGCGCGCCCGATGGCGGGCGATGACGGTATCGGCGCTGCTATTTTTCCTGCCGCTGGCGCTGATGCTCGGCCTGCTGCAATGGCAACCGGAGCTCGCACTCGGCGTGTTCGCGCCGGACCAGATCGCCGAATTCGAGCGCATGTACGACCCGGCCAGCGCAGGCGATCGGCTCGGCCGCGACAGCGGCTCAGATCTCAAGATGTTTGGCTACTACATTTTCAACAACGTCAGTATCGGTTTCCGCACTTTTGCCAGTGGACTGTTGTTCGGCCTGGGTTCGGTGCTGGTGCTGTTGTCGAACGGGGTGATCATCGGCACGGTCGCGGGTCATTTGACCGCGATCGGCTATGGCGGACCGTTCTGGCGCTTCGTGGTCGGGCATTCCGCGCCTGAATTGTTGGCGATCGTGATCGCCGGAGGCGCCGGGCTGCACATCGGCTACGCCCTGCTGGCGCCGGGCCGGCGTTCGCGGACACGGGCCCTGCTCGAATCGGGAGCGGTCGGTGCCCGGCTGGTATTCGGGGTATTCGCCATGCTGGTATTCGCCGCCTTCGTCGAGGCGTTCTGGTCTTCGCTTGCCTGGTTGCCGGATGCGGCTCGCTTCGGTGCCGGCGGGATGCTGTGGCTGCTGATCGGGCTATGGTTGTGGCGCGGTGGCCGGGGATCGATCGATGCGGCTTGAACAGCTCAGCGTCAATCTGCGCCCACGCACCGCCTGGGAGGCGAGCGACCTCGGCGTCGCCCTGGTTCGTCGTCACTGGCAACTGATCATCCAGGCCTGGATCGCTGTCACCCTGCCGGCGCTGGCACTGTTCACCTTTTTCGGCTATCTGGTCGACCAGATCTGGCTGAGCTGGATGCTGCTGTGGTGGCTGAAGCCCTGGTTCGACCGGATTCCGCTGTACGTGGTATCGCGCGCGGTATTCGGCAACGTGCCCACGCTGCGTGAAACCTTGGGTGCCCACGGCGCCCTGTCCGGAACGGGGGTCTGGCCCTGGCTGCTGTGGCGGCGCCTGCACCCGGCGCGCTCGCTGCTGCTGCCGATCGACCTGCTCGAAGGCCAGCACGGCGCCGAACGCGGCGCCCGCGCCCGGGTCTTGATGCGCGGCGTGGGCAATCCCGGCTTCATGCTGACCGTGATCGGCTGGCATCTGGAAGCGATGCTGGTGCTGTCGGTGCTGGCGCTGGTGCTGATGTTCGTACCGGTCGAATTTCTGTCCGAGTCGGCGCGGGCGATGTGGGACACCCTGATCCAGGACCCCCCGCGCTGGGCGCAGGCGCTGCTCGGAGCGGTCGGCTGGCTGGCGATGAGCGTGGTCGAGCCACTCTACGTCGGGGCCGGCTTTGGTCTTTATCTCAACCGGCGCATCCAGCTCGAAGCCTGGGACATCGAACTCGCATTTAGGCGCCTGGCCGAGCGCCTGCGCGGGCTGGCCGCGGCCCTGCCGTTGGCAGTGCTGCTGTGTGCGGCGATGGCCGC
>JBGSKT010000167.1:0-2493 GCA_041741075.1 Lysobacterales bacterium | reverse complement strand
AACCGCACCCTGGCCCGCGAGCTCGGGGTTACGCTGTCCACTGTGCATCGCTGGCGGCGACGCACCGATGTGCACGATGCCTCGCATACCCCGCATCGCCTGCAGACCACGCTGAGCCGGGCGCAGGAGGTAGTGTTGGTGGAGCTACGGCGGACGCTGCTGTTGTCACTGGATGACTTGCTGGTGGTCGCGCGGGAGTTTCTCCATCCCGAAGTTTCCCGCTCCGGCCTGGATCGCTGTCTACGGCGGCACGGCGTCGCCCGGTTGCGCGATCTGATGCCGAAGGCCGAGGGCGAACCGGTGGTCGTCAAGACCTTCAAGGACTACGCACCCGGCTACCTGCATGTGGACATCAAGTACCTGCCGCAGATGCCGGACGAAACCAAACGACGCTACCTGTTCGTGGCCATCGATCGCGCCACCCGCTGGGTGTTCCTGCGCATCTACGCCGACCAGAGCGAGCAGAGCAGCACCGACTTCCTGCGCCGACTGCACCAAGCCGCACCGATGAAAATCGAGAAACTCCTGACCGACAACGGCAGCCAGTTCACCGACCGCTTCACCAGCAAAAACAAGACCCCATCCGGCGCCCATGCATTCGATATCGAATGCCAGAAGCTGCACATCGAACACCGCCTCATCCCGCCACGCCATCCGCAAACCAATGGCATGGTTGAGCGCTTCAACGGCCGCATCAGCGACGTGCTCGCTACCACCCGCTTCATCAACGGCGAACAACTCGAAACCACCCTGCGGCGCTATGCCGTACTCTACAATCAGCACATCCCGCAAAAAGCCCTGGACCACAAAACCCCGTTCGACGCCCTCCGTGATTGGTCCGAAACACACCCGGAATTATTTGTCAAAAACGTTCGTAAGCATACGGGACCCGACAGCGTACCAGTCCCGCCACATTCAATCTCGCCAGCATCGGCACCTACCAGGTCATGTTTCAGGTCAGCGTGGACGAAGCCGGGCAACTGATCCTCACGCTCAATGGTGCGGACCTTGCCTATACCGTGTCCGGAAGGGCGACCGGCACCTCCCAGATCATCGGCATGGCGCTCGTGCAGACCACGGTCATCAACTCCATCCTCACGGTTCGCAACCCGGCCGGCAATTCCACGGCGCTGACCATCACGCCGGTGGCCGGCGGAACGCGGCCGGTTTCGGCGCATCTGGTCATCACGCGACTGCAGTAGCACCGGGAAAGCCGCTCAAGCAGCGCAACTGAATCCGGTTCGCCCGCTCACCGAGCGGGCGCGATCACTTACGGACCCGGGCCGAGTACCTCGGCACCTGGCGGAAGGTTGGCGACATGCGCCACCCGGCCGCAATGCACTAGCTGCACGAAAATCTTGCCGCCCCGCGTCTGCACGGCGGCCGTCGTGGCCTTCCAGGCGTCCACCTGTGTTGCATCGTAGAGCCCCGGGATGCGCGGGTAGCCCAAACCATTCGGGCTCGGCGATGTGCCTTCGGTGATGATCAGGCCGGCGGTCGCGCGTTCTCCGTAATACGTGGCCATCAGCGCACCCGGCGTGTATTCGGGCGTCGCCCGGCTGCGTGTCATCGGAGCCATCACCATGCGGTTGGCGAGTTGGAGCGAGCCGGCGGTGAACTTGTCGAATAGCATCGGATGGGTTCCCGGAGTGGATCGATCCTGTGCGGTGCAATTGAGGTGCGCAGCCGGCAAGAGCGGGACGCAGCAATTTGCTTGCCGTGGCTTGCCTGGTCTGTTCAATGGGACACAAAGCACAGTGCCGCGCAGGTCGAGATGTGACTGGCCAACAGATTCGCGTTGCCCAGCAGGTGCAATTGAACGTCGCTCCGAAGTGTGCCGACAGGCAGTCTTGACCGGTACCGGCGGCGGCGCTCAGGACCGCAAGCGTTACTTCGACAAGCCGTTTTCAAATAGCAGGCATTGGATGCTTGCTATAAAACAGGCGCCTGCCTTGGCACGGCGGTTTTGGCGAGGCTGCGCCACGCAGCGGGTAACCCACCAAGGTGGGTCATGGCGCTCGATCGGCCAATTGGTAACAGCGTTTGGCCGCGTCGGCGCTGGCCTGGATTTCAGCGCCGGATAAGGTTTCGCTTTGTACGGGTTGTGCGTAGCCGCTGAACCAGATCGACAGGCCGATTCGGTTCTGGGCAACCGCGGTGAGCATTTTTCGCGAGCGGGAGCGGCCGAATTCCAGGCGGTTTTCCTGGCTGCGGGAGTCGGCAGGCAGCAATGGGCCGTCGACGATCTGCACGCCCTGCCCTTCGATGCGCGGGTCGAGGGTGACATCCGCTTCGCTGCCGTCGCCACGCTGGTAGCTGCCGCTGACGCTGATGGCGATTCGCGGGCCATCGGCGTCGAAACCGATCGACAGGCGTGCGTCGCTGCCGTCGAAGGCCGGGTCGGCGAAGCGCAATTTGGGCGATTGGTAGCGGCACTGGCTGCGGTCGGGTGGTGCACCTGCGTCCGTCCTGCGCGCTTCAGATTCGGCCGCG